>JAISCI010000111.1 GCA_031265685.1 Clostridiales bacterium | reverse complement strand
GGTTTCGGGTTCGACGCTTGGACCCCGGCGCTCGCTCCGGCGGCCGAAGACGCGGCTTATACGGCGGCGTATACTGAAAACAAGTACACCGCCACCGTAAACGCGACTCTTGACGGCGTTGCGTACGGCGAGAACGCTCCGGCGATCAAGATCGGTCTCACCGATTACGCTTCGGCGGTAGACAACGGCTCGTCTGTCGTTCCCGAAACGTACAAGATATTCGCGGACGAAGTCGACACGGGCAAGACGATAACGGTAAGCACCGCTAACGTCTCCCAGGATCTGAACTATTGGACCATAGTCTTCGACTACGACGGCGGCGGAGACAATACGTCGGTCGTGTATCTTGACGGCGCGGTCATACTGGATCCGGTTGCTCCGAGTCTGAGCGGCTACGAGTTCACCGTTTGGGATCCGGAGTATACCAGCGGGGCGACGACAGCCACTGGAACGCAGACCTATGTGGCGCAGTATGCGAAGGATTGGGGAACGGCTTATAGGGCAATCGTTGACCAAGCGTGGAAAAAGACAGCCGTTATCAGCAGATATGATAACGATATCTTCTGGTTGAGCGTACTCTATAATGGCGGTACGGCGGGGAACAGTGGGGAAGGTTATTTTGGTGAAGAGGCTCAGAATCCCTCAATACTTAATATCTCGATCTCGTCCTCGAACGCATCCGTTTTGTCTGTCACTTGGAATGAGAGCCTTGGGGCTTGGGTATTCCACTCGTCTAAGGAAGGTACCGCGATCATAACTGTTAAGTGCGATAACGTCGTAACTGACCAGCAGGTCTTCCGCGTGACGATGTAACAGGTTTTGGCTTTACGGCAATTGCAACGGGAGGACGGCCAATCGGCCGTCCTCTTTTTCGCTATAGAACTTTCGTGCCGGCGCGGCTGGTTTGATGTGAAATTTGACGCAGCGTCCGGCGCGCGCTTGGGCATAATCATATAAAATACAGCGATTGTTGGCGCAAAGATTGTGCGTATTGCGAATTAAGAAGCTGTGGACATGAACGCGATTTGTTGTTCTCTGTTAAAAATGTGTTGACGAATGAGATTAGTTTTGTTATAATTTCATGCAAAAGCTGTGACGGCTTTTGAGCAAAAGATGAACCGATCAACAGCGAAAGGTGGAGCGCGATGTTCGTCATGAAAGACTTTTCACAACTGAAGCGGGATATGGCCGGCTTTGTCGGGTCAAAAGTCCGGCTTCAGTCCGCCCGGGGCAAACAGAAACCGCTTGTCGCCGAGGGCGTGATCGATAACGTCTATCCCAGCATCTTCACGATATTGCTGTACGAAGGAGCGGAACCAAAACGCAAGGTTTCCTTCAGCTACGCCGATTTGCTTACCAAGGCTGTCGAACTGACAATCTGCGATTGATGGGAGCTATCGAAACGCGATATGAATGACAGGACGATTGATGAGAAACGTTCCGCGCTTATCCGCAACCTCTCGGGGATGGGCGCGGTTTGTGTTGCTTTTTCGGGCGGAGTGGATTCGACGTATCTGCTGGCCTCCGCTAAAGAGGCGCTTGGCGGAGAGGTTCTCGCCGTGACGGCGCGGTCGCCGGCTTTCCCCGAACGCGAGGTATCGGCGGCGGCGGCGTTGTGCCGTCAGTTCGGCGTCCCGCACGAGATTATCGAGACGGACGAGTTGTCCGAGCCGGGTTTCGCCGATAACCCCGCGAACCGCTGCTACCTGTGCAAGTCGGCGCTGTTCAGGCGGGTGCGCGATGCGGCCGCGCGGCACGGAATTACGATGATTGCCGAAGGCTCGAACGTGGACGACTTGGGCGACTATCGCCCGGGACTCGGCGCCGTCGCCGAATTGGGGATACGCAGTCCGCTGCGCGCGGCGGGTCTTACGAAAGCCGAAATCCGTGAGCTGTCCCGCCGCGAAGGATTGTCGACTTGGGACAAACCGTCTTTTGCGTGTCTGTTTTCGCGCTTTCCCCATGGCGAGCGCATGACGAAGGAAAAGCTGGAAATGATCGGCAGATCGGAGCAGTATCTGCTGGACTTAGGTTTCCGCCAGACGCGTGTCCGTGTGCACGGCGATCTGGCGCGCGTCGAAGTCGGCGCGGACGAACTGGATCGTCTGTTTGACCCCGAAACCCGCGCCGCCGTCCGGGAAGCCCTGCTCGGGATCGGCTTCGCCTATGTGACCGCCGATCTGGGCGGGTATCGGACGGGTAGCATGAACCCGGGATACATAAAATAGAAAAAAAGGAGAAATAACCATGCCCGATCGTTCCTCGAGGCTCAACATCAGGAAGATAACGCTGGTCGCCGTTATGTCCGCGCTTGCCTTCGTCCTCACCCTCTGGAAGATTCCGCTGCCGTTCTTCCCGTCTTTTCTGGACTTCGAGATGAGCGAGGTTCCCGAGCTGATCGCGGCGCTTTTCGCGGGGACGGGCGCGGGGATTTTGACGCTGCTGGTCAAATGCCTGCTGATGACGTTCAAATCCACAAGCGGGCTGGTCGGCGAGCTGGCGAATTTTGTCGTCGGCTGCGCGTTTATCATACCTTTCGGACTGATACATAGCAAGACCGGGACTCTCCGCCGCGCGGCCGCGGGCGCCGTCGCCGGCACGGTTTCCATGACCGCCGTCGCGTGCGTTTTCAATTACTTCGTGCTGATACCGGCGTTTGTAGCGATCATGAACATCCCGCTGGACGCGATTATCGCGATGACCCGGGAGACGAACGCGCTCGTCTCCGACCTTCCGTCGCTCGTCGTGTTTGCCATAGCGCCGTTCAACGCGCTGAAGGCGGCGGTATTCTCGGCGGCGGCGCTCGGCGTGTGGCGCGGGGTTTCGGCTGGGATCGAGCGCTATCGAAAGTAAAAAGCCCCTTCATAAGTGAAAGGGGCTTTTTATATTTCCCGCCTGCCTTCCAGCGCGCGCGCCAGCGTGACCTGATCCACGTACTCCAGTTCCCCGCCGACCGGCACGCCGTTGGCGATCCGCGTCGTCTTTATCCCGAAGGGCTTCAGTAGCCGCGCGATATACATCGCCGTGGCCTCGCCCTCCACGTTCGGATTGGTTGCGAGGATCACCTCGGCGGCGGTCTCGGCGGCGGCGCGAGCGAGCAATTCCTTTATCGTCAGGTCGTTCGGGCCGACGCCCGCCATTGGGGACATCGCCCCGCCCAGGACGTGATACAGCCCTTTATACTCGCGCGTCTTCTCGTAGGCCGCCATATCGCGCGGCTGCTCGACGACCATTATCGTGGACTTGTCGCGATGCTCGTTCGAGCAGATGTGGCACGGATCGTCGTCGGTCAGGTTGAAGCAGACCGAACAGCGCCTAACGCGCGTCTTGGCCGAGAGTATCGCGTCCGCGAGGGATTGCGCGCGGTCCGGCGGGGCGTTGAGTATGTGGAACGCCATGCGTTGCGCCGAACGCGCCCCTATGCCCGGCAGCCGCGACAGTTCCTCGATCAGCCGGGTGACGGCGTCGCCGTAATAATTCAATCAGAACAGCCCCCCGGGCAGGTTCATTCCGCCGGTTATCTTCGCCATCTCGCGCGAGATCGTCTCGTCGGCCTGGCGGAAGGCCTCGTTCGCGGCGGCCTTGATCAGATCCTCCAGCGTCTCCACGTCGTCGGGATCGACCGCGTCCGGGGAGATGGAGACACTCTTGATCTCCTTACGCCCCGTCAGTACTATTTTGACGGCGCCGCCGCCCGCGCTCGCCTCAAATTCGCGCGATTCAAGCTCTTCTTGGGCGTCGGCCATCTGCCGCTGCATCTTTTGGGCTTGCTTGACCAGATTGTTGAGGTTGCCGGGCATACCGGCGTATCCCTTCGGCATAGGCCGTTCTCCTTCCGATTCTCCGATTACTAAATTCTGGATTTCCCCACGCACCACTCCGACGGGAACTTGCCGCCGTTATCGTTCAGCTTGCGCTCGTCGCCGCGGCGGATCTCTTTGCGCTTGATCTTGCCGCCCAGCGTCTTGGGCAGTTCCGGCACGAACTCGATCACGCGCGGATATTTATACGGAGCGGTCGTCTTCTTGACATGATTCTGAAGCTCGCGGACAAGCTCGTCGGACGGTTCGTAGCCCTTGGCGAGCACCACCGTCGCCTTGACGATCTGACCGCGCTCGGGATCCGGCACGCCCGACACCGCCGACTCAAGCACGGCCTTATGCTCCACGAGCGCCGATTCCACCTCGAACGGCCCGACGCGGTACCCCGAACACTTTATAATGTCGTCGTTGCGGCCGACGAACCAGTAGTAGCCGTTCACGTCGCGCCAGGCAAGGTCGCCCAGACGGTATATATTGCCGGCGTGACAGCTTGTATCCAGCTCTCCGTCCACGTAATACCCCCGAAGCAGACCCACCGGGAATTGCTTGTCCAACCGGATGACAATCTCACCTTCCTCGCCGTCGGGGACGGACTTGCCATCGTCGTCCACCAGATCAATGTCATACATCGGGGACGGCTTGCCCGTGGAACCGGGGCGCGGCTCGAACCACTCGAAATTCGCCAGTATGACGCTGGATTCGCTCTGCCCGAAGCCCTCGAAGAGTTTCAGCCCCGTCAGCCCGAGAAATTGCTGGAAGACCTCCGGATTGAGCGGCTCCCCGGCAAGGCTCGCGTGGACTATGCTGGAGAGATCGTATTTGGATAGATCTTCCTTAATAAAGAAACGGTACATCGTCGGCGGCGCGCAGAACGTATTTATCTTGTATTTCTGGATGATAGACAGCATGTTGTGCGCGTTGAACCGGTCCATGTCGTAGGCGAAGATTGTCGCCCCGGCGATCCACTGGCCGTAAATCTTGCCCCAGCCGAACTTCGCCCAAGCGGAATCCGACACGGTAAGATGAAGCCCGTCGTTGACCACCTTCTGCCAATACGCCGCCGTCGTGATATGCCCCAGCGGGTAACTGTGCGCGTGCGCGACCATTTTCGGCTGACCAGTCGTGCCGGAGGTAAAGTAACAGAGAAATATCTCGTCGGAGCGCGTGGCTTCGGCGCCGACCGGACGCGGGAACTCCCCGGAAAACTCCGCCCGCGCCGTCAGGTTAGTCCAGCCATCCCGGTCCTGGCCTACGATAAACAGGTCGGTGACGGTCGGCGAATCGGGCAGGGCTTCCTCAACATGCTCCGGAACGCCCTCCCCTTCGATCGCGAATATCACCTTGACCCCGGCGGCGTTGGCGCGGTAGGCTATGTCTTTCCTCATCATCTGGACGGAGCCGGGGATCAGTACCGCGCCTATCTTGTGCAGCGCGGCGGCCGCCATCCAATATTCATAGCGCTGTTTAAGTATCAGCAGGCACATGTCGCCCTTTTTGACGCCGCGTCCTTTCAGCATATTCGCTATGCGGTTTGACTCGCGGGATATGTCGGCGAATGTGAAAACCGCCTCGCCGCCCGCGTCGTTGACCCAGTAGAGCGCTCTCTTTTCCGGCTCCATCTCCGACCACGCGTCCACAACGTCGTAGCCGAAATTGAAGTCTTCGGGCACGCTCACTCGGTAATTCTGTTTGAAATCCTCGTAGGAACTGAATTCCGTACGGGGAAGGAACCGCTCCAATAAACTTCCCATAGGCTTTCCACCGCCTGTTATTCGTTAATCACCGTGAGAAATACGGCTTCTTTCTCGGACGAGGCGCACGCCTGCCCGTGCGGAAGACGCGGGTCGAAATATGCCGCGTCGCCGGCGTTCAGCGTTAGCTCCGCTCCGTCATAATACAGCGTCATGCTGCCTTTGAGGCAGAAATTGAACTCCTGCCCTCCGTGCGCAACCATATCCGGCTTTTTGCCGTCCGGCAGCAAGCGGACAATCATCGGCTCCATCGTGCGCCCCGCGAACTTAAACGCGATATTCTCGTATGAATACCCCGCGAAGCGCTCTACCATAAGCCCCTCGCCTTTTTTGACGACGGACAGCGTCGTCAGCGTGGGGGACTTGCCGCGGATCAGGTCAGTAGTATCTACATTATACAATTTTGACAATTTATAGAGAGCGCTGATCGGCACGTCGTCGCCGCTGGTCTCGTAACGCTCGTACACGGCTTCGGCTACGCCCAGTTCCTTCGCGGCGCCCGCGACGGAAAATCCGAAAATTTCACGCAGTTCCTTAATCCTCCTGGCGACAAGCATAGTTTCTTCGGACATATTATCACTTCCCATCTGCGTTTCGAAGTATTATATATCATTTGGCGCAGGAATTCAAGTAAAATTTCGTGGATCGCGTGATGCAACAACTGCCCCAAAACCCAAAAACTGCCGGTATAGATATTGGAAGTATTGGATTAAATTTTATTGTCTTATCCTGATTAAGAAGGTGGCTTGATGTTGTCGTTGGTTATCACAAGCGGCCACATTGTTTTAAGCTGACTGCCGAGGCCGCGTATGTCATATACCACATGCGGCTCCCCGTGTTGACGTTGGTGGGGTGAGCGAACACGTTCAGGCTCCCGCCCACGAACAATTCAAGAGCTTTGGCGAGGTTTGCGGCCTCTTTGCCGTGATGATTGCGCAATTCTTCCTTGACACGCGCGCGTCTCCATGCTATAATACCGTTGCCAACAAAGAAGGAGTCCGCTTCTCACCTTACGGCACGGGCCGTGGGTAAATACCGCCGATCGCTTCCGCGCCTGCCGC
>JAISCI010000110.1 GCA_031265685.1 Clostridiales bacterium | reverse complement strand
AGCGATATAATTAAAATCACCCACCCCCAAAACGAAGACCGCTTAAATTCGCGCTTTGTTTTGGGGGTGGGTGATTTTTCAATTATATTGGGTGGAGGATTTTTCGCTTGACATTTACACGCCGGAACACATCGACGAATTATTCATGGAAATGGACAGTCAAATCGTCATCGCCTTGCAAGACAGAGATGAGGGCTACTCCGCGCTTGTACGCGAGAGAGACGGCATGGCGCGCAGCTTCCCTAAAATTGAGCAATGGCTTGAGGGAAGCGGCCCGCTCTCGCTCACAGAGGAAGAACACGCGGGGCTGGCGCGATACACGGCACTCACTACCGAGATGGAGGATATGGAACGCCGGGCGATCTACTATGCCGGACACAGGGACTGTATCGCGTGGCTCAAAAAAATCGGGGCGCTTTGAATCCAAAAATCGAAACACCTTTTTATTAAACTCCCGTAAAATATACTTGCCCGGCGCAGCTTTTTGACCCGCGCCGGTATGAGAAATTTACGGGAGGACTACACGAATGACCACCATCACCGAACACGACATATCCGCTTGGCTTGCCCACCTCACCGACGAGGAACGCGGCGCCGTGCGTGCCGCCTGAATCGTAGCCGACGGTCGGCGGAGTGGAACAATAATCTGTCAAGGAAGATATTGGGTTATAGAACCCCGGCGGAAGCTTTTGCCGATGAGATTGCCAAACTCAAAACCGTATAGCGCTCTTATGGAGTTGTGTTGCATTTGATATTGCAATTGGCCTAAACTTCACACCGAGACTATTCGCTAAAAAAACTATTGACAACGGGAACCCGCTGTGCTACAATATGATTCGTTCAATCAGGGCGGGTTCCCGAGCGGCCAAAGGGATCAGACTGTAAATCTGACGTCGACGACTTCGAAGGTTCGAATCCTTCCCCTCCCATAATAAAGTCCCGCCGAGCGGCGGTTTTTTTATTTTACGAAAGGGGCGAAGGATATGGGGCAATGCGTGTCCTGTCTAGCGGAGACCGAGTTTAGTTATGAATACTATTGCGGGGAGTTCGACGGCAATAAGCGCTCGACTGTTGGTGTCAGGAGCCGTTTTATCCCGACTTTCAAAAATATCTGTTATCGGCGCGACTTCGCGTGCACGCCGTGTATAAAATCGTATCTAAAAGCCAAGAGCCTGCGCTATCGGCGCGAAACACTGCTGCCCAAAGGCCGGGCAGCTGTCACTTCCGGGATATTCGCCGGGGCTGCGGCTGCCGCGGCGACGCTCGCCGTCGTGATTGCCGTAATGTCCAACGTGTCCGGCATGGGCTTTTGGGCGATCATATCCGGCGCGACCGCGGTTTCGATTGGCGGCGCTGTTGTCTTCGCGGCGAGCTTCAGGGCGTATGCCCGCGCGAAGTCGAAATACATATCCACATCGGAATATAACGCCATACTTCCGGACGATGAGCGCGTTGACGATGAAACAGGCGCGCGCTTTGTAATAAAAATCGCCGCCGAAAATGAGAGCGCCGACGGATTTACCTTTTTTACGCCGTCCGAGAAGATCAACGTGAATTGGAAGCTGGAATCTGGGCGCTGACAGCCCGGCACAAGATCTGTCCGTTAAGCGAATCCTCCGAACGTGATAGAATTCCGCGCGAAAAGCTGATGTTTTCTATTTGCGCCGGTGTATTTCTGCAAAAATAAAAGTTTTGAGACGATAAAATTCGCTGTAAAACTTTGAGTAAGGGACGCCTTGATGAGTGATTGGGGTTCGATTTATGGGTCAGGATACCGCTTGCGGCACGTTGCGGATGGCACGGCCGCATTGCCTGACTTGGCGGCTCGAAAAGATCGATGCCCGTCGCCGCGGCGGAGCTATATCTATCGATAAGTAAAGACGTCCGCTCCGAAGAGTGCGGCGGACGGTAGAAAGGCTTATAAGTCATAATCGGAGTAGTCGGATATCAGGAGACGCGCAGTTTGACGAGTGAACGTGTGTTGGCACGGTCTATCGTATGCCAGCTAACCCCAAGGGTAGGATGCGTAAGCATCTTTGGACAAGGGAGCTTGTCTTCACAAACCCTGCAGTTTAATGACTATCTCACAGTCCGCGCGGCTTGAGTTTGTCAAGCGCTGCGCAGAGTTTGCTGAAACGTTCCGAATATTCAGCACTACATTGCGTGTCGCTTTCACGGCTAGTATCCTCAATGTACTCTTCAAATGGCCGTACTCGCCTTTCGAGTATAGCGGGACAAAAGCAAGCCCGCAGCGCTCATCTCGCTTTTCACAAGCAACGCGCTTTCCCTTGCAGATAACTTCAGTAATCGGATCGCGGCAGCGGGTGGCACGGTCGGCTGTCTGATATTCGGCGGAGTTAGCGTTATGGTGGGTGCGATAAGTTTCACGGTAAAGGTCGCGCTTAGGCATAAGGACGTAGTTCTGAGCCTCATCGCAGAACCGGTGCGGTGTTTTGCTGTCTGGATCTTTCGAGTGTAGCGTGTCGTAGAACTTATCTGCGATCACTCGGACTTATTGCTCGTCGGTGTAAGGATTTTGTAAGTACTCATATCGATTTCTTCTTTGCGCGCTTCGAGCGTAACAGATTTGCGATTTCTCGCAGAGAAGCGAAGGGGAGATCCGTATAAAGCGAAAAACGCCTCGAGGCTTTCTCCTAAGGACAAGCTCATAATTAATGCCGTAAATGACGTAACAAATTGAGAAAAGGAGGGTTTCTCGTGAACGATGAGTTAGAACCGCATATTAGCGGCGGTATTGTTTTTGGTTTTATAATGGGCGCAACGCTGCCGCGCCGGAACGGCCGGGCGCATTTGCAAGGCGGAGGCTACACTGCCGCTGCTCAAAACACACTTGAAGCCCTATTCAAAATAGTAAAGCTCTCTTTCTCTGCGCCAATTGACGCAGAGAAAAAAGACTCTTGGCAGACAATCATCAACAAATATAAAAGGAGAGTGTTTCAAAAAGAGTCACAACTTTCGTCTCTCCGCTAATTGCGTTCGGTATCGCGCCGTATAACGTTCAAGAAGCAATACGAGGGCTTGCGTACCCGTTATCCCGATTATATCTTCGCGACGTTTACCCGCAAAAAAACGCACGCTTGAATACATAACAGGCTTAGCGTTGGAGGATTAAAAATGAGACACTACTCCGACTTTTTCACCGTGCCGGAAGATTACCGCCCGGTAATGCCCGCGAGGAAATTAAGATGACTTGATTTCTACCCACACACCGAGTTCGAGGACATCTGCAAAACGATCCTGTCAGTTTTCGGCTCCGGCGTTAAATCGTTATGGATAACGGGCAATTATAAGGAGCTGATCGTTCGGAATTACTAATAGTCAATAATTTTATTTGACTATTAATGTTATTTTGATTCTGTTTGTATATAAAAACGTTCTATGTGTACGGTGATTTGTCGTATATATAGAATGCTTTTTTGTTTGACTGAGAGAGAAATTTCTTCCCTTATACAGTAAAGGTTTTTCTCAATATTCTTAGACGCTTACGATCGGCCCAACAACGGATTCCCGATGATCGCAATAAATCAACGTTGAATCGCTGACTGTTGGGCCGGTTGGTAACGCGCGGCGGATAAACCGTTTGGCTATACGGTTTATTCGCCGCCGCGCGGGTGATAGTACGGTCAATCCATCATGTTCAATCTTGGGTGGTTATAAATCCAGATATGGGTTCCCATTGAGCGTAATAGGTCAGCGTTGAATCGTTGCCTATATCACCGATACGGAAAGCTATATCTATGCCCGGCTGGTCAATACCGTAGGCGGTACTGTTTTGGCAGCGCCAGCCGACAAACCTTCCCAAACGTAAAGAAACCCATATTTGCTCATACATCGCCAGAGTGTAACGCGCGACGCCGTTGGCATCTTTGTAAACTATGTGGCTGGGCGGTGGGGCGTCTTCACCGCCGTTCATGTCATACCGTATGGTCAATATGCCATTGTATGACCACTCCGCCGCAAGCGTGGTCCACCCGCTGTCAGACCCGATGATGATGGCGGAACCCGGATCATAAAGGATGTTGTCAGTAGAATTACGCCACCCAAGGAACGTATAGCCCTCCCTTTCAGAGATGTCGCTTACCCGGTATTCCCGTCCCTCGATAACAACCTGCGCCGAGGGCGACGGCCATCCATTGCCAGCGTTATAGACCAACCGCACCGCGGCGTAAAGCGTGGTATCCCTTGTTGGCGTATAGCTGGCTCCCATAGAGTATAGCCTGTCTCCGTCGCTTTCGTCAATCCAGCCCACGTATTCGTTATGCTGTGATAATCTTACGCTGGGCGGAAGGGCGACGCTTTCGCCTTCCGTAACGTTAAGCGTTACGCCGGCGTAACTAAGTCCGAGCGAGCGGCATGTTACGGTAAACGTCCTCGCGGCCGCCCTGACCGTCGCCCTGACCGAAAATCCGACGCCGCCGGATTGAGGGTATTCTACGGTGACGGTGGCGGTTCCCGCCCTGCGGCCCGTCAGCGTCAGTTCCGTTCCGGCGTAGTCCAGTGACGCGCTCAAAACGCTGGTATCCGTCACCGTCACCGTCGGGGTTGGCTCGGACGAGCGCAGGCTGGACGCGTAATTCGCCCGCGTCTTCGAGAAGGCGATAATCGTAGAGTCGCCCTCCGTAATCTCAGTGGACGTCGTCCGGCAAGCTAACTGATACGGGTAACTGACCGTAGCGTAAAAGCGCGCCGTTTTGCCGCTTTCCGTATGCCTGACCGTAATCGCCTGGCTACCGGCGGCGGTATATGACGTCGGCGAGAACGTGAAGCCTGTCATTGTGTCAGGGCCGGCGGGAACGCCGTTTTCGCGCGTCCTGTTTTCCTCCCGCCCGAAGTCCCGCGTGGTACCGTCCGTGTAATGTACCCGGACTTCTATGTTCTCAAGCGACAGGTATGTCCACAGGGTATTGCCGCTATTGCCGCCGCGGTAATCAAGGACTTCTATATCGCTGACGGTCTTGATCGCCGGAGTCGGCGTAGGCGTAGGCGTTGGAGTTGGGGTAGGCGTCGGAGTAGGCGGCAGCGCGGTTGGCGGACGCGTGGTCGGCGTAGGCGTGACCGGCGGAAGCGTCGGAGTCGGGGTAGGCGGCGGCGTAATCGGCGGACGTATCGTAGGCGTAGGCGTGACCGGCGTCGGAGTAGGCGGCGGCGTTACCGTTACCGTAAACCTCGCGGAGATGCCCTCATATGTCACGGCGACGGGAAAACTCCCCGCCGCGTTAAATATTCGCGGTTCGCACGTAAAGCCTTCGGTTACGGTTATAAACGACCCGCCGCTGTATGTAACTCTCAGTTTAAGTCCACTGGTGTTAAGCGTCTCGCCGGTGTTGTACCTGGTTTTAGCGGGGAGCGTCTCAATAGTTACGGCCGTCGCCACGCGCCTGACGACCGCGACCGCGCAGACCGGCGACGACGCCCCGCCCGAATTGGCTTTGGCGGCGATACTGGCGGAACCGGCGCCGACCGCTGTGACAAACCCGCTGGCGCTGACAGTCGCGACTCTAACGTCGCTCGACGTCCAAACCAGCGACTTGTCGCTGGCGTTTTCCGGCTCGAGAGTCGCGCTCAGCTGCTCCGAACCGCCCTCGGTGAGCGTCAGGCTCGTTTTATTCAGCCTCACCGCCGCGGGTACGATCTCAGCCTTGCCTTTGCTTACAGTAACCGTAACGGCGTCGCCGTAAGCCGCGACTGATCCCGCTTGGGGGCTTTGCGCGGCGACGACGCCTTTCTCGGCTTTGTCGTCGAAGGCTTCCGTTTTGCGGACGACCAAACCGGCGTCGGCGACCGCGCGCGCCGCCTCGTCCTCCCGCATCCGGACAATGTCCGGAACGGTCACGGGACTTCTGCCGGCGCTGACAGTCAGAGTGATTATATCGCCCGCGAAGCCGGCGCCGCCGCTGGGGTTCTGCGCGATAACGCAGCCGGCCGTCACCGTTTCGCTGTGCTCCGTTGACGCCGAAACCGCGAAGCCCAGCCCGCCGAGCGCGCTTTCGGCCATGATCCGGGTCTTTCCGGTCATATCGGGAATGCTGACAGACACCCTGCCTTTACTGACCGTAAACGTGACGAGGGAACCCTTGACCTGCGACGATCCGGCCTCGGGGAACTGGCTGATCACGACGCCTTGCGGAACGCTGTCGCTGAACGCTTCCGACGCGGACGTTCTGAATCCCTGCGCCTCGAGCGCGGACTTGGCGTCGGCTTCGGTTTTACCGGCTACGTCCGCGACATTCGCCAGCTCCCGCCCCCCGCCGCTCGAAACTGTAAGCGTTATCGGCGTCCCTCTGCGAATGGGCGTACCTGCGGCTACGCTCTGCCGTATGACCGTTCCTTCCGGCGCGGACGCGTTCCTCTCATAATTCGCCGAAACCGACAGCCTCGCCGAGGCGAGCGTTTCCCATGCCCGCGCCTCGGCCATGCCCATAACGCTCGGCATGGCGAACGGCGGGCTGCCATTGGAAATATCGATTCTAACCTCGTCGCCGGGACGCGCGACGGCCGCCTGCTCGGGCGTCTGCCGAATAACGACGCCGGCCGTCACCATGTCGGAATCCTCGTACGACACGACGACCGACAGATTCTGGCCGCTCAGCATCCCTTGGGCTTCATCCTCCGCCCGGTACTGCACGTCTCTGACCCTGACCGTTTCTTCGCCGAGCGAAACGATAAGCTCGACGACGTTGCCCGTCATCGCTTCGCTGCCGGGCGCCGCGGACTGATACATCACCGTATTGCCGCCGAACTCGCCGCTGTATTCTTTTCGCGCGACGCGTATCAGAAACCCCGACTCTTCGGCGGCTTTAAGCGCGTCGCCGTATGACAGCCCGACGAAATCAGGCATGGCGGCCAGGCGCGGAGGGGCGGCGGCGCTAGGATCCGGCCCGTCGGATATGACCAGCGCTATTTCTTCGCCCTTCGCCAATAGGCTGCCAGGCTCGACGCTCTGCGTCAGGACGCATCCGTCGGCGACATACGCGCAGAACCGACGCTCGATTGACGGCGTGAATCCCAGCGCGGACAGCTTCCCAACCGCGTCGCCCTCCGCAAGCCCCGCAACCGGCGGCACGGTTTCCATCTCCGCGCCGCCGCTGACTTTAAGACCCACGACCGTGTTGATCGGGACGAACATGCCCTCGTTCACATTCTGCTCGATAACATAGTCGGCCGGGGCAAGCAATGAGAAATCTTTGCCCGTCACCTCATGCAGCAGAGACGCTTCCTCCAGCTTACGCTCCGCCGCGCTCAACTCCTCGCCGATTGTCAAAGGCACGCGATTCTGCCCCTCAGGCGCATATAAATCCGTCTGAGGCCCGGGCGCGCGGATAACGCCCATAGCGAACAGCGCACCCATAGTCACTACAAGCGCGGCGGCGGCCGGTATCGCGATTTTCGCCCACAGAGGCCAGCGCAGAATGTCAATTCTGCCGATTCTTCCCGCGCGGCGCGTTATCGTCTCCTCCGACGCGAGATCCCTCGCGAGCGTGTCCATGTCGGGGGTGCGGTCCTCCATACGCACATTCAGCGCGTTTAGCAGCGCCGTTTCCAGATTCGCGCTTATCCCTTTTTTCATCTTAGACGGCGGTTTCAGCGTGTCTTTCTGCCCCGCCTCGACCGCGGCCCTGCGCTCCAGCGCGTCCGGCGGCGTCACGCCCGTTATCATCCGGTACAGCGTGGCGGCGACCGCGTACACATCGGTATGCGGACCCTGATCGCCCAGACCGCGGTATTGCTCCTCGGGCGAATATCCGGGCTTTACGACGACCGTCAGCGAGCGGCCTTTGTCCGCGGCGGCGTAACGCGCCGATCCAAAGTCAAGCAGCTTGACGCCGCCCTCGGTCAAAAAGATGTTGTCCGGCGCGACGTCGCGGTGGATAATACCCTTGGCGTGCGCGGCTTTGAGCGATTCAATGACAGGCTCTATAATCGCGGCGGCCACTTCGGGCGCGATTATACCCTCGTGCGTCAAAAAGCCCTCCAGCGTCTCGCCCTCAAGGCATTCCATCACGATATAAGCGGTATTGTTGTCCTCGAACGTGTCATAGACGCGCACGATGCTTTCGACGTCGGTAAACTGCGCCAGCCGCCGCGCCTCGTCTATGAATTTAGACATGCCCTCCGAGAACATCTCGCCTTTGCCGCCGCTGTACACTGTGACTTTGGTCTGGCCGGAGACGCGCGTCGAAAACTCGCCGGGCAAATACTCCTTGACGGCGACTTTCTGCTTAAGCAGCGCGTCCCAGCCGATATATGTGACGCCGAAACCGCCGGAACCCAGCGCGCGTCCGATTGTGTAACGCTCCTTCAGCACGCTGCCGGGCGCAAGATGCATCGCGCCGGCGGCCGGCGTGCCCTCGATATAGCCGCAACGCGGGCATACCTTGTACTCATCGTCCGTTTGGGACATGCAGCCCATGCAGAGTCTGGACATAATTGCCTGACACCCTCTCTCCGTCTATTTATTTTATAAACGTATACCCGCCAATGATCGCGAAGAAATCCTCAAGGTTATTGATTTCGGTGAACCGCGCCAGCGCCTCGTCGTTGATGGGCAAGGCTGTGTTCCTGTGCTGGATATACATAAGATCCTGCGCGTTCTCGCTCAGCATAAACAACAGCAGACGCTCGGCGGCTTTGCGCTCATTGTCCCCGCGCTGTCCGACGCTCCATACATTGCCGAACGCGCACGGAAGTTCCCAGCTCGGAAAAGACGTCATCTCGAACCGCGCGGGCAGAGCGGCGCGTATGTCGTAGTAATCCGACGTGTCCGAGAAATACCCCGCCGCTTCGTTTGCGATAAACCGTTCTTTGGCTTGCCAAGTTTCTAGGAGTGCCGCGCCGTAAAACGACTGGTAAGCGTCGGCGGCCTTCGCGCTGAAAACGGATTTTGTCTGATCCAACGCAAATTCACTGCCGTCCACCGACTTGTTAATGTAAATCGCCGGAACGACGATTCCCAGCGGCAGCCGCTTCTTGTCGGGATAACACGCCTCGTATTGGTCAAGGAACCGGCACGGCTGATCGGGCGGAACGCGCCCGACGATTCCGCTCACGTCGCCCGCGTATGACAACAGGTCGCCGGCGTCGCCGCTTGACTCGAACAGCGCCGGAATATCGCCGGATTCCGCCATGGCCATCAGGGAAGCGCCGTACAGATCGTCGTCTATACCTGTTATTTCGATCCCGATATTTTTGTAGGTCTCCCTGAATGACGACGCGATCGCTTCCAGCGCTTCATGTTTCGCGCCGTCCATCGCCTCGTCCCCGGACAGCCGGTAGCAAAGCGTTATCTCGGCGGCGGGCAGCGTGTCTTCAAAGTAATATAGCATAAAAACCGAAAACGCGGCGGCGACGATAAGGGCGGCCGCCAAAACGCTGAAAAGGCGGCGAAATTTCCGCGTCCGTTTCTCTTTGTCCAGATCCACGACTTTAACCTGCCGGTTTAACGCTTTAGCGAATTCCGCTATCGTCGCGAAGCGCATATGCCTCTCAAGAGCCATAGCTTTCATAACGGTATTGCTTATATATTCGGGGATGCCGGCGTCCAGCGCGCTCGGCGGACGCAGCGTGTCGTTCGCCTTCCGGCTTATCGATTCCTGCGGCCTTACGCCCGTCAGCATCATATACATCGTGGCGCCGAGAGCGTAAATATCCGTCCAATCACCTTGCGCGTTCACATTCTCGTACTGCTCGGGCGGAGCGTAGCCCGGTTTCAATATGATTGTCATTTGCGCTTCGTCGTCCGACGAAAACCGGGCCGCGCCGAAGTCGATCAGCTTAACCTTATTATCGGCGCAGATGAATATATTGTCGGGACTGACGTCCCGATGAACGACGCCGGCGCTGTGCACGGCCGTCAAAGCCCCGCACACCCTCAAAATGACGTCCGCCGCCCCGTCGGCGTCCAGCTTGTTTGTTTTCAGAAACGCGCTCAGCGTAACGCCGCTCAGGAATTCCATTACGATATACGCCGTCTGATTTTCCTCAAAATATCCGACGACGTTGACGATACTGGGATGCGACTGAAATTTAGCCATGTTCTTCGCTTCATCCAGAAAACGCGCGATTCCGTGATCATACTCCTTAACGCGTTTTTGGGAGAATAGCGTAACGTTTTTCTCCCCTGGGCGGCGGTTAACGATCCCGCCGGGGAAATATTCCTTTATGGCCGCAACCGTTTGCAGTTTAGTGTCCCAAGCCTTATATGTTATGCCGAATCCTCCGAAGCCCATAACCATGCCGACTACATAACGCCCGTCGAGCAGGGTTCCCGGAGACAAATGGTATATTTCGGCGGCGGGTCGGCCTTTCATATATCCGCAGACAGGGCAGATCTCGTATTCGCTGTCGTACGCCTCGCAGCAGTTCTCGCACCGCAATATCATGACCGCCCACCGCCACCGCTTTTATCGTCGTTTGACGTCGTCGAAGGCAAGCCGTCTTCTTTGACATCGCCGTCCCATGTGAACTTTTCGCCGCAGAACGCCATGAAAACAAACTCCACCGCACCGAGCCGCAGTTTGTCATATGAGCTGAGCCGTTTTGGCGTCATGACCAGCTCGCCGTTCAAATATGTCAGCCCCGAGCCTTCGCCGTGCTGAACGTAAAAGTCCGACGAAGCGGGATCATAAATGATAAGCGCGTGGCGGCGGCGCGATATTGAGTTTTCCCGCGCCAGCGCGACGTCCATGCTTTGCTGACGGCCGACGTTGTTCTGCCCGGATTTCAGGCGGAAACTCTGTCCCTGATAAACGCCGCTGACGCAGACGAGCCAGCCGACGACGGGCGATTCCTCGGTAGTCGCCAGATCATAATACGAAAGGGTTTTGGCGTCGTCCTCCGCGCTGTATGACGCCGCCGCGTTAACCTCGCGTATCAATTCTTCGTCTTTCCGAGCCTGATCAAGAAGATGGCTTGAGGTTGCCTTCGACGACATCAAACGTCGGTCGGGATCACCCAAGGGAAACGCCGCCGGAGACGCGGGGAACTGACCGTCCTGAGACAAAGGCTCCGTTACGCGCGAAAAAGACGGCGGAACGGCGAGAGAGGCGTCCGGCGTCTCCGGCGCTCCTGACGGCTTTTTGGGCGACCGTTCCGTATATTCCGCGGAAACGCGCGCGCGGGACAGCCCGTCAAAAATGCTGGCGGTTAGCGGTTGGTCCATAAGCGAGCTTGTGCGGCGGTCGCCGCCGTCTTTTGACCGAGACCACCCGCATTTGGCGCAGGACCGGTTCGGCGGGTATAACGCCGCTCCGCAATTATCGCACCGCTCGGCGTCGGAGGGATTATCGGGCGCCGTTCGCGCTTGCGAAACCGGACGCCCGCCTGTACGGCGCGGCCGCGGCTGTGCCGGCGCGTTTGCCGACTTCTTATCTTTCGGCGATCCGGCTTGGGCGGGTCGCGAAGCCGCCGAATCCTGTTTGCGGCAGTGCGGACAAGCGTCGTATGTATCCGCGTCGTAGAAATGCTTGTTATTGTCGCACCTTACTATTTTCATGTCTGTCCCCCGCTTCTTCCGCCGCGGTCCAGGCCGCGCCGCTTGACGACGACGCATGTCGCGTTATCGCCAAACGCCGCTCCCGATTCGTCAAACAGCGCGCGCAAGGCATCCTCCGGC
Organism: Clostridiales bacterium; assembly: GCA_031265685.1. Classification (GTDB taxonomy): domain Bacteria; phylum Bacillota; class Clostridia; order Lachnospirales; family WRAX01; genus JAISCI01. The sequence continues at coordinate 12,281 of JAISCI010000110.1, read as the reverse complement.
TCGCGTCCGCTCACCAACCGCGCGATTTCGCCGTCGCTGAACGCCCTGCACAATCCGTCCGAGCACAGCAGAATTATATCGCCGGGCGCGAGCGTGAACGGCGAGTCGTTAACGTCAAACATCTGAACGCCGCCCATTCCGATATAGCTGATAAGGCGCTCGCCCCTCGCCGATTCAGTTATATAACGCTTCTCGTCGATCACGCCTTCGCGCCGCATACGGTCCAGTATGTAGTAATAATTATGGTCGCGCGTCGCACGGGCCACGGAACCGCCGCGTATGATATACAAGCGGCTGTCGCCGACGGAAAGCCAAAACAATTTATCCTTTTCGGCCGCGGCCGCGACTATCGTCGTTCCGGCGGAAAGTCCGCTCCCGCCCGCGCCGCCGAGGGCGCGCACCCGCTCGTCCAGCGTGTCAACCGCATTTGTGAAAAACTCGGCGAACGTCTCGTCCGCGCGTTTGGAAGCGTACAGCGATCTCATCCGCTCGACGGCGGCGGCTCCGGCGGCCCGCCCCAATTCCATCCCGCCCATGCCGTCGCAGACCACGGCGAAAGCGCTGTCGCCCTCGGCCTGACAAAACGCGCTGTCCTGCTGTTCGCCGCGCCTGCCGATCGCCGATCTGACCGCCGCGCTGTAGCCGTTTTTCACGTCCATTGCCACCCCCGTGCGGCCTTGCCTCAAATATCCCCGGCCCGCGGGCCGAAAGACGTTTTGAGGCAAGGCCTGTTTGATTCGCGCGCGCCGCCCACGCTTTACCGGCGCGGATTCAGCCGACCGATTCGGGCAAGGGCAGCTCGTCGTAGCTGTCGAGATTCGCGTCCGGCGGCAGAGTCGGGATGCCGTACACATCTTCGGCGGTTCGCACCGTGCCTTCATCCGGATCGACGAAATATTCCTGATAGATTATGTCGGCGTAAGGGTCGCCCTCCTCGTCGCCGGCTTCGCCGTCCAGCCGCTCGTCCTCCGTATCCGTAACAGCCGTAACGGATTCGTCCGATACAGCGGCGGCCCCGGCGCCGAGCGATCTGTAGATCAGGACGCCGCCCAGCGAGCCGAATATCACCACCAAAACCAAGACGAATATAACCACGGTCTTTTTCATATATGACCGCCTCCTCTCCTATTTCGCGCGGAGCAGCTGCGCCGCCTGCCAGTTGAAGTTAGCGTATGTATATACCCTGTTCCAGTTTATTATGCAGTATCCCCCGCCTCCGTTGCCGTCAACGAAAGTGGCGCTGCTGCCGTTCTGGCTTAGGAATATCATCGTATGCTCTCCGCCCGTATTGGTTCGGCCCTGAAGCATGTCGCCTGTCTGCGCTTTCGCGAAGAACGCTTTGGCTTCGGACTCCGTGATTCGGGAACTGCCCTTGTCGAGCTTGGCAATCTCTTTCGTGTCGCCGAGGTTGCCGACTGGATAAAGCTTATTCGCGATGTTGTAACTGTAAGGCAGGTTCTTTATCCCGAACAGCTCGTAAAACACTTCTTTGGCGAACCCGTTACACTGCTTGCTTCCGCTGAACACCTTAGAAGCGCCGTCCGGCTTTCCGTTCACCGTCCAGTACTGCCCGGTTTTGAATCCGTCGCGGATCTTCAGCCGGGCTATCTTATCCGCTAAAGCCAGATTGATTTGCGGCGTAGGCACCGGCTCGGGCTTTTTGCCCAGCGTGATGTAAGCCGCGGAAGAGTAGCCGCTGATCTGCTTGCCCGTCGCCGCGTCGGCTCCGCGCACCTTATAAAAGCCGTCCTGGCTGGGCGTCCATACCTCGATTACCAGATCGTCTTTGAACTGCCCGACGACGGAGTAGCCCGTAGAAGGGCCGGAGCGCACGTTCAGCTTGGAGCCTCCGGCGGTTACATAAGCCGCGGCTGGGCCGGTCTGCGCCGGGGCGGCCAGAACCGTGAACGAGACCGATTTTGTGGCGACGACCGTTCCGCTGGCGTTATAGGCCGTTATCGTCCCATTCCTGACGCCGGACGATCCGGTGAACCGCGCCGCGCCGGCCCAGTCGCGTCCATTATTGGAACTCAGCGTCAAGGCGACCGAACCGAACTGAACCGTAACTTTGCTGACGGCTACGTTGGTTGTGGCCGTAAACTTGGCGATTGTGTCCGGCGTGCCCGACTGCGGCGACACCGCGCTCGCCGTGAACGCCGGGTTAGTCGTCCATTGCGCGTAATACGTCAGCGTGGAATTATCCGACGCCTTGCCGCTCAAGGCAATGGTTATGTGCTGCCCGGGACTGTCTACGCCGTACGCCGTGCTGTTGTTCAAGCGCCATCCGGCGAAAGTGTAGCCGCTTCGGGACGGAGGCGGCTTGACGTCCGCAAGGTAAAATCTGGCGATATTGGAGGCGTCCTTGGTCACGCTGTGGCTGCCGGGCATACCGCTGACACCCGTGCCGTTGGCGTTGTATTGGACAGTCGCTTTACCCGCCGCGGCGGCCCACTGCGCGTAGTATGTAAGAGTAGTGGCGCTGGCGACGGTTCCGGTATTGAAAGCTATGCTCTGCCCGGAACGGTCGACGTTATACGCCGTGCTGTCGTAAAGCCGCCAGCCCGTAAAGTTATAACCGCTCCGCGACGGCACTGCCGCAGATAAATTAAACCTTATTACCCCGGAGCCGTCCTTGACCGTCGTGTGACTGCTGGGCAGCCCGCTTACGCCCGCGCCGTTGGCGTTGTACTGGATGGTCGCCATGGCGCCGTCGGCCGCCCACTGCGCGTAATAGATATGCAGGCTGCTACTCGCGGCGTTGTTAGTAGAAATCGTGAGCGCCGCGCCCGGATCGCGGATGGCGTTGCTTGAATAGTTATTCAGCCGCCAGCCGAGGAATGTATAACCGCTTCTGCTCGGTCTCGGTTTGTCGGCGAGGTTAAACCGCGCGACGCCGCCGTTATCCTTGATAACGCTGTGGCTTTGCGGCAGATTGCTGACGCCCGCCGCGTTGGGTTCGTACGCGATAGTGGACGCGCCCATCGCGAGCGTTTTGGAAACCGTCACAATCGCGGACTGCTGAAACCCTCCGCTGGCGGTTTTGACCGTTATGTACGTCATGCCGACCGCTTTCGCGGTTATTAATCCATCCGAACTAACCGCGGCGACGGACGGGTTTGAGGACGAACAGCCGTACCCCTTCGTTGTGGCGTTGGACGGCGAAACGGTGATCTCCCACTTGTACGTTTTGCCGACCGGTAGCCTTATATCCGTTGTTTTCACGCTGACTCCCGTTACGAGCACATCCGCGAACACGGCGGGCGGGCTGACCGCAAGGCATGAGAGCGTCAAAACTATCGTTATAATCGCGCAAATCGCTTTTCTCACATCATCTCTCCTCTCAGAAGACCGTCAGGAACCGGAATTTTCCGCGAACATCAGCTCCAATAACCAACTTTCAACGATAAGATCGCGGGGGATTGTATACGAAGCGGCGTATTCCGCGCTGAACCCGGCGCGCGGCGCGGCCTGGGGCGACGCGGTTTCCCGCCGAGCCGCCGCCCTCCTTATCCCGCCGGCGCGCTCGGCGACCGCCCGCTCGCAGTTCTCGTACAGATCGGCCAGCTGTTCCAGTTTGCCCGACAGACGCTCGATTCCGTCAAGCGCGATCCCGATTTCCCGCAGCGACCGCGTAACCCGCGGCTGTTCTACGGATTCTCGCGGTTTCAGGCGCGAATCGCCTTCTGATTCCAAGCGGGCCGCGAGCGTCATGGTTTCTTCCAGATACTCTCGAAGCTGAAGCGTTACGCGGTCTATTCTGATTTTTCCTTCCCGCATCCGCGACGGATCGAATTTTAGCTCTTCCATGACACCCCCACCAACGGCTGGCTTGCGTTCTACTACTGATTTCAATAGATTCCCGGCGTAACGCCGTTCCGCGGAAACTCCATTTATGACTAAATTAAGGAGCGGACCGTCTCAAGCCGCCCGTGAGGCGCCCCGCGTACCCCGGAGAAACGAGATACGCGGAAGATTCCATGAACAAACGAACTTTACTAATTCTACCCGAAAGGACGCCGAATATTTTTTCGGTCCGCGCCTGGAATTTTGCGTGAACCAAGCTAAATTCAGAGCCGCGCGGACACGCAAGCCCGAAAAATATTCGGCGCAAATCAATTAAGTAGAATTAGAACCTGTATTCGTTTAGTGTAATCGGCGGATTTTCGCGATGATTTTCCGCCGGGCGAGGAAGCGGAAAACGCCGCGTACTCAGAGAGTACGCAAGTTTTTGGCTGACGATGAAGAAGATGGCTTGATGAATTCTGCGGGATTCGCAAAATTCAGATGTTGTGTAGCACAACATCAAACGTCGATCAACGACGGGGAACCAGCCGAAAAGACGTCGATTCCATCTATGAATACAGGTTCTTAGTATTACTGCGCGATGCTGACGACCGGCAGCGCTTCATTCTTGGATGTTACCGACGATTCGCCTCCCGCGAAGGTGTCGGCGGTCGCGGTCAGATCGCGCACGTGTCTGTCAAGAATCGACAATATATTTTGCAGCTCGTCATACTGCTTTTTGAATGAGTTTCGGTACGCCTCGGCGCCCTCGCTCTGCCATGTCGCGCTCAATGATTGGATCTCGTTAAGCGCCGTCGTAAGCGCGTCCGATATGCGCGCCCGCTCTGTCTGAACCTCGGAAGCCTTCGCGCGCAATTCGCTGGGCTTTGCGACCAAACGGTCAGTTGTCATTATAATTCTCCTCTCAATCATTCCGCCGGGCGCTGCCGGCGTTGATTTGCGTTTGAATTTGTCCAGAAACCGCCAAATTCGAGCCGCCTTCTTACCCATTAATAATATTAATAGCCTCGTTGTCAGTGCGGACATATTGGTCGGCGGAATCCCGCATAGCCTGGGCGTAATCGCGCAGAGTGCGCGCGCCGGCCTCGAACTGCTCCTTCTGCCGCTCGAACTTCGTCTGGAAAGCTTGGCTGGCGCCGCCTTCCCACATGCGGTTAAGATCCTCGGTCAGCTGGTACATCGCCGACACCGCGCCGGCGTATGTCGCGACGACCTGATCAAGGCTGTTTGCCTTGGCGCGGAGAATGTCAACCGTTACAGTCGTGCTGTAATCACCCATAACCGTTCCTCCTCATGGATTATAACGATGACCGGTTCAAAAGATTGCCGGCTTCTTGTATTACCGTTTGACGCAGCTCTTCCATTCGGCTCGCGAAAAGCCTCGCCGCCCCGCTCCGCCAGCCGGCTGAGACCGCGCCCGACGCGTCCCGCAGTTCCGTCTCACAAATCCGGACGATATTCTCGGCGGCCGCTTGCAGCCGCGCCGCTGTCTCCGCGTGTTCCGCGGCGTTTGTCTCACGCATTTCGCTCACCTCGAAATCATAATACCGCGTTCGGCGCTCCGCGTCTACCGATTCTGACAAACGGTATGTTTTTTGGCACGACCGGTATAATGTTATCAGACTGCTCCTGATTAAAGTACGGATAAAATTTTTCAGTCCGCGCCTTTGAGTTTTGCGTGACAGAATTTTGCTTGAATCACGCAAAATTCATCCAAGCAAACTTCAGAGCGGCGCGGCGCTTGAAAATTTTTATCCGCGAATCTGAATGGGATTAGTATCAGACGAGATAAAATTCGCAGTCGCCGTCCGAACCGTCGAACAGATTCCCCCCATCCGGCAGACGAGTTCGGCGTTTTTTGGAAAACATGGCTGTCGTTTCCTCATCAAGACAAATGCCTCCGTTTTCCAACGCGACAATCTCACGCACGACCGCGCGCCGGGCTTGTCCGGCTTTAACGCCCGAATCCAGCGTAAACTCATATGTTTTGCCGTTGCCGGGCGTTGTGACCTCGATCAGCCGCCTCATCCGCGCTCACCCGCTTCTTCTGAATACACGGAAAGTTCGTCTTCGCCCCGGAACGCGCGCAGCAGAACATGCGCGCCGCTTAGCGCGTGCTCCTCTATAACCGCCGCGAATTTCGGACAGCGAAATATTAACGCCGAGCCAGCGCGCTCCGCTTTGCCGGCGCTCAATATTGTTTTTATGAGAAAGCCGTACAATTTGACCGTCACAAGCTTGCCGTCCGAGAACGCGACTATGTTTTTCCGGCTCAGCCCCGCGACCGCCGAGCGGCTGTCCGCCTCGGCAATACCCGTGAAATCGGCTATCAGCCGCGCGTTATCGTTGTCGGAACCCAGACAGCCGACAAGGTACATAAGCTCGTTTTTCTCAAGAATGAAAGCCGATCCGAAATCATCCAATGTCCTCACCTTTTATAAACCGCTTGAAACCGGCTTTGTACTGCCGAGACAGCGGAAGCTTAAATCCGTTGCGCAGTTTTATTTCCATCGACCTTACGTCCACGGAGACAATAAACCGCGTGTTGACCAAAAAGCTCTTATAACATCGCGCGAAGTATTCCGGCGCCTGATCCGATATAGCCGCGAGGCTTGAGTAAAAGGACAGCTCCTGCTTCTCCGTCGCTAGAATTATCCGCTTTTCCAGCGACTGAAAATATAGTATACCGCTTGCCGGCACCTTGACGTACTCGCCGCCGCTTTTGACCGTAAACATTTCATCGTTCCCGTCCGGAGCTTCAGCTGAGGCGCGTTCGGCGGCAATTTCCTTGATTGTCTGATAGACGGCGGATTTTTCCGGCGGAACGAACAGAAGCCCCGACACCCCGACCGACGGCCTTACCAGCTTCTGTATGTTGCTTTTCGTCGCGGATGTTACGAAGACGATGCAGGCGGAACTTTTGGCCGCGCGGATATTCCTGACTGTTTCCACAAGCTCGTCGGCTGCGGCCGCGGAGGAAAAGATGAACGCGTCGATTTCTTCCATCGCCTTGGCGTTTTTCAGCAGGACCTCCGGCTCGGCGTCATACATAACGCCTATAGGCAATTCGCGGCGCTCCGCCGCTTCGGTCAGTATATCCGTTACGCATGGTTTTTGAGCTTTTAATTTATCAAACACGGCAATGGCAAGCATCTGTTTCCCCGCCTAGTACTGTTTCAGGATTAAGAACCTATATTCATTAGTGGAATCGGCGGATTTTCGCGATGATTTTCCGCCGGGCAAGGAAGCGGAAAACGCCGCGTCTCAGAGAGTACGCAAGCTTCTGGCTGACGACGACGAAGATGGCTTGATGAATTTTGCGTGATTCAAGCAAAATTCAGATGTTGTCTAAGACAACATCAAACGTCGATCAACGACGGGAAATCAGCCGAAAAGACGTCGATTCCATCTATGAATACAGGTTCTAAGGTTAAGATCTTTTTTGTAAGGCTCGCGGCCATGAATTTCCGCAATGTCACTGTCTAACCTGAAGCGGTATGAACAAAAGGAATCTTTATCTTTACGGTTTTATCGCCGATGATAGTAAAGCCGGTGCCCGCGGGCAATTTTTTAACGGTTTCGGAAAGCGGCGTGTCAAAATCATACAGATTCTGTTCACCGGTTCTTCCGCCCAAGTGAACGCCCGTCTCCCATGACAGAAAGTTTCTTACGGCGGCGGGATAAATCCTGTCGTTGACGCCCGTCACGAGCAATTCGCCGACGAAATATATATTAAGACCCGAACCCGTGTTGAATATAGATTCAAAGAAATCGCGCATGGGGTATTCATCATTGTAGATCGCCTCGCCGAAACCGATAAGATCGTGGATAAACACAAACAACGGCCTGACGCGCTCGCTCGGGTTCGCCCGCGCCGTAAACTCGGGAATCAGAACTTCCCGCGCGAACTTATACAGACCGTCCGCCCCGGAGAATCGGCGCCCGACGCCAAAGCTTTCCGCGAAGGCGGCTAGAGACGGCGCGTCGCCAAACAGGGCCGTGTCCGCGCCGCCGCTCGCGCAAAGCCTGAGAAGCAGCTTGAGAGCGTTGGTCTTTCCGACGCGCTGCTGACCGCATATCGTGTAACAGTAAGTCCGCGTCAGATCTATGGATACGATTTCCGCTTCGTCTAAATCGTATCCGAGAGGCAGTTTGCCGATCCCCAAAACATCCGCCGCGCTGAAATCCCGCGTAAAGCTGTCATAATCGGGCCTTTCCGGAACGGACGGGATCCGCTTTACGGCCTTGGCGCCATACTTGCCGGAAAGGGATTTGACGAGCGCCGTCAGTTCCGCCGACAAACGCTCCGGCGCGGCGGCCACTGGAGTCGCGGTTTGGAATTCGACCGGCGCGGGATAACGGATCATGCCTCTGCCGGGAATATTCTTTTCGGCGGCTATTTCGCAGCGTTCGCCCAAAGTTTGGGAATATTCAAACTTATCGGCCAGCCCCAGACCGATGTTGAACGTAAAGTAGTTTTTCAGCCTGCCTTTGACTTCGTTCATGCCGCCGCAGGACGCGACGATGTACATTCCGTGGCTCGCGCCGTCTTTCGCCAAAGCCGCCACCGCGTCGTCCAGATTCTGGTTGGATCCGATGAATTCCGGCAGTCCGTCAAACGCCAGGATAACAGCCGGAAGGCTCGCGTCCGCGCGAAGATAATCCCTGTATGTACCGACGCCCTTTTCGGCGAACAGCCGTTTCCTTTCCGACAGTATGCCAAGCGCCATCTTAACGAGCTTTACAGCCCTGTCGGGGTCGCCGTCGAACGTAACGCCGCCCGTGTGCGGCGCCGGGGAAAACGCTGATAACAGACGGCTGTTGTAATCCGCGATATAAATATTCAGGCGGTCCGGCGGGTAGCTCGTGACGAGCGACGTCAGGATGGTTTCCATAAGGGTCGTTTTGCCGCTCAGCGGCGCGCCGCATATCAAAACATGTCCGGTGCGCGTCAAATCAATAACAACCGGCGACTGACGCTGCAGAGCCGGTTCGTCGGACAGCCCGAGCGCCGCGCAAAGGCCGTCGCCGCCGATCGGCGCGGCGGCGTCCAAGGCGAGCGTCTTAGGAAGCGGGGCAAGCCATGTGCCGCGGACTTTGCCGACGCCGTTCGCCGCGGCCGTACTGATAATCGCGTTGACGACGGCGGTGATTTCGGTTTCGCCTTTGCCCCGCTCGGGCGCTCTCTTGACGACGCGCGGCTTGCCCTGAAGGTTTATCATAGTCGCTAGCGAGGAAACGCCGTCGCCGCGCGCGCCGGGGCTGTACGGCGCTCCCGACCACGCCGACTGGAATTCCTCGAATATATCGTCGTTGCCGACCTGAAAGAATCCGCGCCCGATTTGCGAAGGCTGGATGAGCGACGCGTCGGCTCTGCCGACCATGCTGATACTCTCGTGTTTGTCGTTAACGCGCAAACAAACGCCGAATTTAGAGTTGGCGCGGATTTCGCCGTCCACGGCGGCGGACGGCTGCTGCGTCGCCAGAATCAGGTGCACGCCCAGACTGCGCCCGACGCGCGACGCGCTGATCAGTTCGCGGATAAAGTCGGGATTGTCCTTTTTCAGCTCCGCGAACTCGTCGGCGATGATAATCAAATGAGGCATCGGCTCGCTGACTTTCGACAGGCGGAAAAGCTCTATGTATTCGTCGATATGGCGAACCTGCAAACTCTTGAAAACGCGCTGACGGTTAGCGATCTCCGCCTTGATCGACGCGAGGGCGCGGGACGTCTGATTGCCGTCCAGATTGGTTATGACGCCCGACGTATGCGGCAAATTCTCAAAAAAGCCGGCCATGCCGCCGCCTTTGTAGTCTATAAGCAGGAAAGCGGCTTCGTTCGGGTGATAGTTCAGCGCCATTGACAATATGTAGGATTGCAGAAACTCGCTTTTCCCGGACCCCGTAGTGCCCGCCACAAGGCCGTGCGGGCCGTGGTGCTTCTCGTGTATGTCCAGATAGAACGTCTTGCCCGAGCCGTCTACGCCCACAGCCGCCCGCATGCCCTCAAACGAGCGGTTTTGAAGCCACCGCCGGTATATGTCCAGTCCGTCGGCGTCGTCGGCGCCGAAAACGTCCAGAAACGTCGCCGTTTTCGGCAATCCCGATTTACTGTCGGTTTCGTTCAGGAAACGCCCCGACAGCGCCAGCGACGCGGAATACGCGGAACGCGAGTCCAACCGGTCGAACGCGATTCGCTCCGCCGCCGGGAATTCGCCCGCGACGCTCAGCATCCGAAGATACTGGTCCTGTTCGTCTATGACGACCGAACACTCCGCCGGAAGCCGGTCGATTTGGTTCGTCAGCATTACGATTGAAATACCGACGTCCGCTCCGGAAACCGCCGAAACCAAGGCGCGGAACGCCGGTTCGTTCGCGGCGAGTCCGGCGCTTGCGACAAAAACCACGTAACGCGGGACACGCGGGGCCGAGCCGCGCGGCGGACGGTTATCATGTTCGGCCGAGCGCGCTTTGGCGACTTCGTTGAGATAGTAGAACACATCGCTTGCGGAAGTTCTGTCAACCGCCAGCATCCGCATGTCGTTTTCCTCGTTCCAGACGTGCGGCAGCCATTTGGCGTAGCCGAACCAGTCTTTGTCGGACTCGTCGTACACGAAAGCCATACGCGCCTCGGTGTACGCGTGCGACAGAGCCAGCTGCACGGAAAGGGCGCGGCCGATTTCGAGCGTCACGCGGCGGTCTCTCGACGTGACGCCGACCAGTCTGCGCTTAACAAGATCCAGCGTTATCGGAGCGTTTTTGACGACCGAGAAATCCCGCTTAACGCGTTCCGGTATTTGCGCCAGATCGTCGCTCGCCGCCGCGACGCTTTTGCGAGGAACCCGAATTTCGTTCGGAAACGGTATGTCGGCGTAACCCAGGCGAAGGCAAAGAAAATCGTCGTGGCGCGAGCCGCGTTCCCACAACCTGCTCGCGGACGGATCCAACCAGTTGACGCACCGCGCGACGGACGGATAGCTCTTCATCAGAACCGATTTGTTGTAGTCGCGCTTTTCCTCCAACCCAGCCGTCACCGCGCCGATGTACGCCATGTATTGATCGGACCGGGCGGACTCCTCCTCCGCTTCGCCTCCCCGCGTGTGGTAGTAATTCATAAGCGCCCAAAATATGCCGACAATCGCCGCGACGCCGGAAATGACAATGCCCATGAACATGTATTGGTTTACCCCGCCGTCGGGCGGCGTCACGGCCATCATAAACAGCAGGCCGGCCAGCATTGGGATAATCATTGTGAACGAAGGTCCGATAATAAGCGCCAGCGGCTGCCTCCGCCGCTTTGAAACAGTGGGCGGCGCCTCGATTTCCACCATTGCGTCGTCGATCTTTTCAATCTGGCGGGGCGGGCGCGTAAAAGTCTCCGGCGCCGGCGCGTCCGGTTCACGCTCGTCCGCGGGATCGGGCGCCAGCTCGCTTAAATCGCGGACGGATACGTTCCCGTATGGCGTGCTTACCGCGAGAATATCGCGCAAATAAACGATTTTCAGCCCGACAATATACACAACGTCGCCGAACGCAAGCTCGGTCCGGGATGTAACGCGCTGTCCGTTAAGGAAAGTGCCGTTGCGGCTGTTCAGATCGGTCAGGAAGCACGCGCCGCCCTTGGCAAAGGCAAGCGCCGCGTGACTGCCGGAAACGAGATTGTTCGCGTTGAAGCGGACGGTGTTATCGGCGCCGGAACCTATCGAAACGTCGCGGTCAAATATGTACTTTTTGAAATTTGTATAATTATCAAAATTTTCATTAACCATTACCGAAAAATTTTCATCAGTAAACCTTACTCTGCCAAGAATAACGCCGCCTTTCCCCAGCCGCGCGAAACTGACGCGCCGCGAATCCACATAAAGATCGACTTCGTCAGATGAACGCAGGCTCCAGACGGAGTCCCAAACCTCGAACGCAAGATTCAATTCGCCGCGGAACGACGACACCGAAACCGGAATGGAGAAACTCACCGCGGTGTTATCAATATTCGGAAGAAATATTTCCTCGAACCCATTTTGGAAATATACTACAGCAATAAAGTTCACAATATCACCTTTTCACGGTTTCGGCCAAGAAGCCGCGTTCACTCTCACATCTCACCCGTAGATTTATCAACGCTTACCGCTCTTTGTCTGCCGCCGCCCGCCGACACCGCGGCTTCACGCAGGATAACAAACAAAATCTATCGCCGCATAGAATAAATAACGCAAAATACTATGAGAATATAGTATCACACACCCTTTCGTTTGTCACTATCATTTTGAAAAACTGAAACAAATTTTAACGGCGGCTTAACGCGGCGACCGCTTTACATCATTGGCGGACGCGGAATTCCGCGCTTATTTTCTTGAAAAATTCCTTGACACGCGCGCGTCTCCATGCTATAATACCGTTGCCAACAAAGAAGGAGTCCGCTTCTCACCTTACGGCACGGGCCGTGGGTAAATACCGCCGATCGCTTCCGCGCCTGCCGC
>JAISCI010000075.1 GCA_031265685.1 Clostridiales bacterium | reverse complement strand
GATTAAAGGCAAAGCGTTCGGCGCTTTGGTGCGCGGAAAGGAAGGCATAGCGGTATGCGGGCTTGGCGGCAGAAATAATGACACGCTGACCACCCTGCACCCATACAACGCGCAGACGTGCAAGCGCGAGTTAAGCCCGGCGACGCCACCGCAGCCGCAAAAGGGTTCTTTGCTCGACGAGCTTGAAGCGACACAAAAAGAGGTCGCCGCGACAAACGCCGCCAAAGTGACAGGTGAGAAGCCAAGAAAACTCGCCGTTGCCGAAATTTGATGATGGGGGGGGGTGAAAGCAAATGCAAGACCAAGTAAATGAAAAGGCCGTCGCTCTGTGCATCAAGGGCGGTAAAATTACGGGGCGGCTGCTCGCAAAGGCTATGCGGGCGTTTCTGCAACAGGCGCGGGCTTCCCCTAAAACCAAGCCGGGCAGGGTCAGCATGAAGTCCTTGACGCGGGAGGGAGCGAGCCTGTCGCATATTGAAATCAACGACCCCGGCGTGAAACAGTTCGACAGGATAGCCCGTAAATATAATGTGCGCTACTATCCTCAAATTGACAGGTCGAAAAACCCGCCAAGACATATAATCTTCTTCAAAGCGAAAGACGCGGACGCGCTGACGGCAGCGTTTGGCGAGTACAGCAAAATCACGCTGCGCGAGAAAGAGCGCAAGCCCTCCGTCATCGCGAGTTTGGAGAAGTTTATCGAGGCCGCGAAAAGCATTGCCGCCCCTGTCAGGAATCGGAGCAAGGGAGGGCATGAATTGTGATAGACACAAGTAAAATCAAGCGGTTCGCGCTGCCAAATCTGCCGTATGTGTTCCTGTTTTGGCTGTTCGACAAGCTCGGCGAGGCGTACAGGCTTGCTCCGGGGCGCGATATGCTCCACAAGCTCATAACTGCGACAGCGACGCTGACCGGCACAATCGCCCGTCCCGCGCCGTCCTTCAATACGTTCGATTTGCTGATCGGGCTGATCTGTATTTCTTACTCAAAAAATCATCCAGGCAATATAATCTGAATCCGCCACTAGCAAAATGAAGAGCCCTAAATATAGCTCTTTATTTTGCTAGTGGCGGATTTTTCAATTATATTGTATTTATTACTCCAAAAATCGCCATAGCGATATAATTAAAATCACCCACCCCCACAACGAAGACCGCTTAAATTCGCGCTTTGTTTTGGGGGTGGGTGATTTTTAAATTATATTGGGTGGGTGATTTTTCAGTTGACATTTACATCTGCCTAAATTGACTTATCTTATCACTCTATGCAGCACTGCCGCCGAGTCCGTTTTCTCGCGCAAAGCGAAAAATTTCGAGCCAAATCCCCCTTGCGCCCGCGCTGATTATGTCGTATAATAAAACAAGTATGTTTGAGACTATTGAGGATTTATACGTAATTGGCTGAATTTAACGTGAAAACTCCATACCCCAGTCAAAAAAGCGTTCACAAACGAACGCCAAGCACCTATGGCGGGGCGGCGATTAAGCGGGAACGCGCAAGATAGCTCAAGCGGCGCGCCGGCGGGTATGACGGCGCCAAGGTCCTTAAAATGACAGCCGCGCAGCGCGAAATACGCCGCAATAAGTATAGCGCGCGCCGCCGCCATTATCGCTCGGTTCTTGCCGCGATGAGAAACCAGCCAATTATGTTGCGCGCTGAAGAAACTGTCTTTCTTCTTCCGTGCGGACTTGGCTCACTGCGTCAGTGTTGATTTCCAGCGTTTTGTCGCCGGGTCAGACGCCGGTCCGTTTGCTGAGGCTGTGTGGCCTCCTGAAGCGGCTCATGTCCGCGCGCGTCTGCCGTGAACGTGAGCAAGGTGAATTTGCCTTGGATTCGCGCGGGTTCAGGCGCGAATCCGACCCAGCAAATTCCTTGGCGGGCGGCTTGAATCTGTCTGAGAAGTGTGCATCGCATTATCGCATCGCATTTTCGCGTGACAGAATTTTGCGTGAACCAAGCAAAATTCGTCCAAGCGAAAATGCTTCAAACCACACGATAATGCTTCGAATCAAGCAAACTTCCTAGGCAAATTTGAACGCCGAGTAAAAAGTCCGCGTGAATTTCGCGGGGTTCACGCAAAATTACCTTTGATTTGGCGCAATCGCGCCTTCAAGAGACAAGAAAGTTCCGGATCGGCTGACTTCATATGCCGCGCGTACGCGCCGACGCGTCGTCAAGCGTAAAATCCGGCTTGCCAATGGCGAGTTCAAGCTGTTCCGTCGCGGACTTGCCCTCAGGGTCGGGTGCCCAGCCGCCGAGTGTGACGTTAGCGCCCTCAAGAAACTTTTGAAGCAGGTGTCTGCCGCGGGAATATTCCTCAATCCGAGGTTTTATGGTGAATTTTGCCTGATTCCGCAAAATTCCTTAGCGGAACCGCAGCGCGCCGGATTTCCGTATTGCGGTCTTTGCGCGGGCGGACGGCAAGGAGCTTCTCTCTCGTCAATACCCCCGCGGCGCTCGTAAAATAATTATCGTCCATGGGATTGGCTCCTTTGGCGGCAGATTCGGCGGGTTCGCGCCATTAGCCGAGAAATAAGCCGCGAGAACGAACCTTTCATTCACCGTGGCGTTGGTAAACATGACTATTAGGGGGATTATAATGAAACATCCATATACAGCGTTCACCAAAAAAGCCATAGCCGCCGTTATGTCCGCGGCGATCGCCGTTTCCGGGCCGTACGCGCGGATTTCCGCCGCGCCGGCGTTTGAGATGGTCGCGCACGCCGGCGGCGGAATCGACGGATACACTGGGACAAACTCGCTGGAAGCGATCCGCGCTTCCGCCGACCGCGGCGACAACACCGTCGAGATCGATTTCATCAAAACGACCGACGGGCGCGTCGTCTGCGCGCACGACTGGGTTATGTCCGCCCGGGTGCCGTTCGCGCCGGACTCCGCCGTTACGCTCGCGGAATTCTCGCGCTACCGTATTTATGACAAGTTTACGCCGCTCAGTCTCGATTCGCTCGCGCTGTTCCTTATAACGCGTCCTGACGTAACCGTTATCACCGACACGAAATACGGCGATTACACCGCCCTCGCGACCGTCGCGAAGGAGTATCCCAACATGCGCGCGCGGTTTATCCCGCAAGTCTACAGCTTCGAGGATTACTCGCGGGTAAAAGCCCTGGGCTATGACCGCGTGATCGTGACGCTCTACGCCATGACGCTCAGCGTCAAGTCCAACATCGATTATGTCGTCAAGAGCGCGAAGGGCTTGGGCGTCTATGCCGTCACCATCCCGGACACAATCCTTACCGCCGAGTACGCGCAGGCGCTCAACCGCGCCGGGATCCGTTTCTATTCGCATACCGTCAACGATCCCGTCCGGGCGGACACGCTGCGATCCCTCGGAGCGGCGGGCGTCTACACCGACACGCTGACGATGGGATCGGTCGGCGCCGAGCCGCACATGACCGGCGAGGCGCCGATGACCGCCGTCCTCGAGCGGTATGGCGTGCGATACGTGCCAATCGCGGCCTTGGCGCGGGCCTACGGCGCGGAAAATTACGCCTACCACCCGGACGAAGGCGCGATAACCTTTGATTATAAAGGGCGCAGATACAAATTTGTCGCGGGAAAGAGCGCCGCGGTATACCGCGAGTGGTTCTACGTGCCGCAGAACACGGCGGAAAATATATTCAGATGAATGAAGCTTGCGCTATGGCTTTCGCGCAAACTTCGTCCAATCGAAATTCGTCCGAGCAAAATTCCATCGCGCAAAATTCTAAGGAGGGATTCCCATGAAATACCGTATGGATCAACAATCAGGAAACAGGCTCTCCGCGCTCGGTTTTGGATGTATGCGCTTTCCGCGCGGGCTGAACGTGAAGATCGACATGGACAAGACCGAGAAGCTCATCCTCTCGGCGATCGAGCGCGGCGTCAACTATTTCGACACCGCCTACCTCTACCCCGGCAGCGAGGAAGCCGTCGGCGCGGCGCTGTCGAAAAACGGCGCGCGCGGAAAGATCTTCCTTGCCACGAAGCTGCCTCACCACCGCTGCAAAAACCGTGACGACTTCGAGCGGTATTTTCTGGAACAGCTCGCGCGACTGAGAACCGATTACATCGACTATTACCTGATCCACAACATATCCGACGCGGAAGTGTGGGGAGCGCTCGCGGATATGGGTATCGGGGATTGGATCGCCGAAAAGAAAGCTTCCGGACAGATACGCCGGATAGGCTTTTCTTTCCATGGTTCCGCAGACGGCTTTTTGGAGACCTTGGCGGCCTATCCGTGGGATTTCTGCCAAATTCAGTATAACTACATGGACGAAAACTATCAGGCCGGGCGCTCCGGACTCAAAGCCGCCGCGAAGATGGGACTGCCCGTGATTATAATGGAACCGCTGCTCGGCGGCAAACTCGCGAACGGCCTGCCAAAAAAAGCGGTCGCCGCGTTCCGTAACGAGAACGCCGAACGCTCCCCGGCGGCGTGGGCGCTGCGATGGCTCTGGAATCAGCCCGAGGTGACGGTAGTCCTTTCAGGCATGAGTTCGATGGATCAGCTTGACGACAATATCCGCGCGGCCGAGTCCGCCGAGCCGAATACGCTGACGGAGCGCGAGGCGTCCGCCTACGCGACGGCCGTCGGAGAGATCGCCAAGGCGTATAAAATACCGTGCACCGGATGCAACTATTGTATGCCCTGTCCGAAAGGCGTCAACATTCCCGGGTGTTTCGCCGCGTATAACGCGTCCTACGCCGCCGGTTTCGTTACCGGCTTGCAGCTGTACATAACAAGCACGGGGCGCAACCGATCCGATAGGGATCATGGCGGCGGCAACTGCGTCAAATGCCTCAAGTGCGAACGTAATTGCCCGCAGCGCATCGCGATATCAAAGCGACTTGAGGACGTGGGCAGGCGCATGGAACCGTTCTGGTTCGATACCGCTATGAAAATAGGGCGCAAAATTGGAATTTAGCCGCAGACCTCGTTCTTGTTTGGATACCGGCGTCTGGTTTGGTCAGCGCTTCGATTTTTTCAGCTCTTCGATCTCATCCAGCCACAGCCGCGCGGAGGCGTCGGACGGCATACGCCAGTCGCCGCGCGGCGACAGCGACACCGAGCCGATCTTCGGGCCGTCGGGCAGGCAGCTGCGCTTGAACTGCTGCGCGAAGAACCTCCGCATGAATGTTTCCAGCCATTTGAGAATCGTCTCCGCGCCGAATTCCCCGCGAAAGGCGATCTCCGCGAGCCGGAATATCTCGCGCGGGCCTCGTCCGAAACGGAGCGTATGATAAAGGAAAAAATCGGTGAGGTCGTATGGGCCGATCAAATCCTCGGTCTTCTGGGCAATCTCTCCGGAATCATCCGGAGGGAGCAGTTCCGGGCTTATCGGCGTGTCGATAATGTCGCGCAGAACCGCCGCAAGCTCCGGGCTTTCCGCCGAATCCGCGGCATGGCCGATAATGTGCCGCACGAGCGTCTTCGGTACGCCCGCGTTGACGGCGTACATGCTCATATGGTCGCCGTTGTACGTAGCCCAGCCGAGCGCCAGTTCGGAGAGATCGCCCGTGCCGACGACGATGCCGCCGACTTGGTTCGCGCGATCCATCAGCGTCAGCGTGCGGACGCGCGCTTGGGCATTCTCGTACACGACGCCCCGGTCGTTCTCCGCCAGACCTATGTCAGCGAGATGCGCCCGGACGGTCTCCGATATGTCGATAGTTTCGCACGTTACGCCCATCGTCTCGCAAAGGCGCAGGGCGTTGTTTTTTGTGCGCGAGGTCGTGCCGAAGCACGGCAGGGTGAGCGCGTGGACGGACACGCCGTCGCCAAGCGAGCGAACGGCGCGCCCGCACACGATCAGAGCGAGAGTAGAATCCAGCCCGCCCGAAACGCCGATAACACAGGCTTTTGATCGGATATGCCCAAGACGCGCCGCCAGACCGCTCGCCTGAATATTCAGAATCTCCTCGCAGCGCTCCGCCCGATTCCGCGCTCCCCCCGGCACAAACGGCCTGGGATCGGCTCGCCGCAGAAAGCCTTCTTTCACGTCCCAACCTTCCGGCACGGCGTATCGGACGACGCGGTATTCGTCTCGGATCGGCGTGAACGTCGTCATGCGGGATCTGTCGTGGACGAGCGCCGAGATGTCCGCGTCCGCGACGGCGTAGCTCTTTCCGAAGGGCGGCGTCTCGGCGAGTCCCGCCCCGTTTTCCGAGATCAGGCAGTGCCCTGAGAACGCCATATCCTGGGTGCTTTCGCCGAAGCCCGCCCCGGCATACGCGTACGCGCAGATGAGCCGCCCCGACTGACCGTCCACAAGGGCGCGGCGGTACGCGCTTTTGCCAGTCGTCTCATCGCCCGCCGAAAGATTGACTACGACGGTCGCGCCAGCGCGGGCATGTCCGCCCGAAGGCGGCTCCGGCGCCCATAAATCCTCGCATATTTCCGTAGCTATGACCATATCCGGCTTGTCCTCACGCGCGAAAAGCAGACGCGTCCCGAACGGCACGGCGCGCCCCGCAAAGTCAATCTCACGGACAGCGCCTTCGCCCGGAGAGAAATGCCGCGCTTCGTAATATTCCGAATAGTTGGGCAAGTGCGTCTTTGGAATCAATCCCAATAGCGCTCCGCCCGACAGCGCCGCCGCGCAGTTATAGAGTTTACCGCCTGCGCGAACAGGCAAGCCGACGAATACAAGCGTCCCGATACCGGAGGTTTCTGCGGCGATCCGCCTGACCGCGTCCGTCGCGCCGGCGAGAAGCGTTTCCTGCCGGAACAGGTCTCCGCAAGTATAACCGGTTACGCAAAGCTCCGGTAGCACAAGCACATCCGCGCCGATGAGCGCGGCGCGCTTTATTTCCCTGATTATTTCGGCGGCGTTACCCGGTGTGTCGCCGGGCCGAACGCCGGGTGCCGCGGCCGCGATCCTCGCGTATCCCATAAACTCGTTCATATCATTCCGCCTGTCAGTATGAAAAAAACCCATGCGGGCATCCGCGCGAGTTAACAAAAACCTTTCACCTTATATAATCTGAAAGAATTATAACTTGCGCTGACTTTAATGTCAATAAAAAAAGGAGCGGCGCGGCTTCCATTGCGCGCGTTCAGCGCTGAAAATACTTGAAAATGGGTCCGGCGCGTGGTAGAATGTAATCCTTAGCTGGCGCGTTTCTTTTCGGAGAAACGGAACAATTTCCAATAACAGTAACGCCTGGATTTTGCGTAACCGCGGCTCTGATGGACATAATAAAGCGCTATATATCGCGCGGGGTGACTTCAACCATGGCAAAACCGACCAATTACTACGAATGCGTTGAATGCGGAGCCAAGTACTCCAAATGGGCGGGGCGATGTTCCGCGTGCGGCGCATATAACGCGCTTGAGGAGCGTCAGGACACGCCGGAACCCTCCGGCAAGCGCGCTGTCTCCGCGAGCGGCGCGCCCGAGGCGGTGGATTTGACGTCTGTCGCGCCGGAGCCGGACGAGCGCTCCGCTACGGGCATCGGCGAACTGGATCGGGTACTCTGCGGCGGTCTGGTGCGCGGATCGCTCACGCTGCTCGGCGGAGAGCCTGGCATCGGCAAATCGACGCTTCTGCTCGATCTGTGCGCGAAAGCCGCCGAGGCGGGCAAGTCCGCGCTGTATATATCCGGCGAGGAATCCGCGCGGCAGATACGGCTGCGCGCTCGCCGCATGGGAATATCGGCGCCAGGCATAATGCTGCTGTCCGAGACGGACGCCGACCGCGCGGAAGCCGCCGCCATGAAGCTTTCGCCCGGCATACTCGTGGTCGATTCGATCCAGACCATGCGGCTTGGCGGGATGACGTCCGCGGCGGGTTCGGTGGCGCAGGTGCGCGAGTGCGCCGCGCGGTTCATGCGTCTCGCGAAAGACGAAGGCATAACGACAGTGCTCGTCGGCCATGTAACGAAGGAAGGCGAACTGGCCGGACCGCGCGTACTTGAACACATCGTGGACGCGGTGCTCTATTTCGAGGGTGAGCGCCGGGGGAGTTACCGCGTTCTGCGCGCTGTCAAGAACCGCTTCGGCTCGACGGGTGAGGTGGGCGTTTTCGAGATGCGCGGCGACGGTCTGATCGGGATCAAAAACCCTTCGGCGTATATGCTGGCCGGAAGGCCCGTCGGCGTATCCGGATCTGTCGTGACGGCGACAGTTGAGGGGACGCGGCCGATGCTGGCGGAGATTCAGGCGCTGGCGGCCTCGACCGGTTTCAACATGCCGCGCCGCGTGACGAGCGGAATCGACTTCAACCGCGCAGCCATGCTGACGGCGGTGCTTGAGAAACGCGCGGGGCTTAACTTCGCCCAGATGGATCTCTACCTCAACGTCGCCGGCGGGTACCGCATAATCGAGCCGGCTGCGGACGCTGCTATCTGCGCGGCGCTGGCTTCCAGCTTCCGGGACAGGCCTATCGGCTCGGAATGCCTTGTTTTCGGTGAGATCGGACTGGCGGGCGAGGCGCGCAGCGTCACCAGCGCCGAGGCTCGGCTGCGCGAGGCCGCCAGGCTGGGTTTCACGAACGCGATTATACCGTCCTCTTCTATGAAGGGGCTTAATAAGCCAGATGGGATGACGGTTTACGGGGTTGGGGGAGTTGGGGAACTGCTGGAGCTGCTGGCGTGACGCTAATCCCGTTTCAAAATACAGACAAGATTTTTCACATTGTCGTCAAGTACGTCTATCGGTTGTTGCGCCGCACATTAAATGTCAAAATCCGCACACATTAAATGTCACAACCCTCATCTGCCTTTTTATGTACCGTATGCATATGCATAAATATACAAATATCATGCATAAATCCTCATCACGATTTCCCGCTACAATGAGTACACAAAAAACCAGCCGCAAAATTATCGTGTCTGGTTTGTCATTTAATCCGCGCGGATTCGTTACGGGCCGAGCTGACGGCAGACTTGACAAGCGCCGTATCCGTGCCGGATGGCTCCGCCGATCGTAATGGCGGTCTTGGCTCTTCATTATAATAACTAACCTGACACTTACCGATAAATGTTATGTAACTCTATCACTCCGTGCGCACGGAAGCCAACGAGGAGTGATCATTTGTCCAACTCAATACTTTTGTACATAATAAGGCCATCGGATTTTTCGACAAGTCAATGAAGAAATTATTTCATCTTCTTCTTGAATGCCTTAAGGAGCGTCGGTAATATTTCCAAGGCAAATGCGAGCTGATCGTTGCTTAAATCCTCACCTTCTTTTACGACGCCGTGAGAGACCAACTCGCGCCGGAACCACTCAAACGAACCTTCTTCCGGGGGAGGTTCGTTTGCAAAACCTTCCTTTGTATATGTTACTCTAAAAACCAAACAAAAAAGCGCGGCAATATGAACGAAAAATCCACCATTGACGCGCGATAAGGCCCCGGATGTGATATAATGACGCTTCGTAAAGAGAGCGGCAAAACGAAGCGGGGAG
>JAISCI010000072.1 GCA_031265685.1 Clostridiales bacterium | reverse complement strand
TACTCAAGGAATTTGCCGGATTCAAGGCAAATTTACTCAAGGAATTTGCCGGATTCAAGGCAAATTTACTCAAGGAATTTGCCGGATTCAAGGCAAATTTACTCAAGGAATTTGCCGGGTCAGATTCGCGCGGGTTCAGGCGCGAATCCAAGGGCAAATTCACCCAAGAAATTTGCCGGATCAGATTCGCACAGATTCAGGCGCGAATCCAAGGGCAAATTCACCCAACGAGTGGATTATACACCGCGGCGGTCAAAATTTCTATACCTGGACAGAAAATTCGGACAAAAAATTTTGGGCGGCGCGGCGGCGGATTATAGCCTAATGCCTTCATACTATATATCGGCAGGCGTTTTGGGAACATTCGCGGATAATCGTAATTTATTATGCTCGATTCGTAGAAAAATAGCGGCCGGAACCGGCGAAAATTTAGAAGGGTAAACAACTCTGAAATGGACGGATATTTGCAGGACTTTAACATAACGCGCGGCGTGGCCGAGGTTGAGCGGCTTAAAGTGGCGCTCATATCGGAGCTGGCGAAACTATACGCGGCGATGGGTTCGCGCGGGGGCGCGGGCGACTGCGCCGAAGCGATCGCCGGGATGATTTTGTCATGTTATTTGCTTTCGGCGAAGCTGGGTTCGCCGCCCGAGGATATCGACAGGCGCGCCGCGCGGCTGCTGCGCGGCGATATGTTCGACGGGGACGTCCCGGATGCGGGCAAGGCGGCGCTGCTCGGCTACATCACGAAACGTCAGGGGTGACGCGATGGACACGAACGAGTCGGCAAATTCCTTGGGTGAATTTGCCCTTATGGGTGGACAACTACGACGAGCGGATGGATCAGACCCCGGAAGAGAAGCGCTCGTCGCTGACAGCGGCTATCGAAACCGAAGCGCGCCGCATGGCGAGCGAGGATGAGGCTCTGGTCGCGCTGAAGGGCGCTATAATCGATTATCTGGAGGAAACGACATGAAGGTCATATTGTTACAGGACGTTCAGGGGACGGGGAAGAAAGGCCAGATCGCCGAGGTTTCGGACGGACACGCCCGAAACTTCCTCGTTCCGAAGGGCTTGGCGCTGGAAGCGACCAAAACGAACCTGGCGAAACTGGAAGCCGGCAGGAAAGCGGCCGAGAGACAGCGCCAGTCGGAGATCGAGGAGGCCGAGCGCCTGAAGAACGAGCTGGAGTCGGCGACAATCGTCGTCAAGGTAAAAAGCGGTATAACCGACAAAATATTTGGATCGGTCACGAATAAGGAGATAGCGGCGGCATACGAGCGACAGACGGGCAAACCGCTGGATCGGCGCCGCGTGATACTGGACGAGCCTATCCGCACAAAAGGCGTTAAACACGTGGAGGTCAAGATACATCCGGAAGTGACGGCAAGATTGAATATAAGCATCGAATAGGCGGGCTGGCATGGACGACGACTACTCCTTGGGTGAATTTACCTTGGATTCGCGCCTGAATCCGCGCGAATCCGACCCGGCAAATTCCTTCCCCGAAGCGCCTCCGGAGATATACGCGCCCGAAGTCCCCGCGCGCCGCGCCCCCCAGCAGGATCCCGACGCGGAATCGGCGGTGCTGGCCAGTATGCTCTTCGACAAGGACGCGCTGCTGGACGGCTATGAGTTGCTCACCGCCGACGATTTCTACCGCCCCGACTACCGGGCGGTTTTTTCGGCAATGTCCGAACTTGTCGCGTCGAACCGCCCCGTGGACGCGTTCACGCTGAAAAACAAGCTGGAAGAGCTGGGATCGCTCGACGAGGCGGGCGGCCCGGACGCAATCATCCGTCTCACCGAATCTGTCGCAACGTCGGTCAATATACGGCACTACGCGAAAATCGTCGCGGACAAGTCGTCATACCGTCGCATAGCGAAGGCCGGCGCGGATGTCGAGAGCAAGGCGCTGGACGGCGCCATGCCCGTGGACGCTCTGCTCGAGTTCGCGGAGCGGTCTATCTTCGACGTGGCGCAGAAACGCCGCAGCTCCGAATTCTCTCATGTGCGCGACGTGCTGGTCTCCGCAATCGAACGGATCGAGGCCGTCTACCTCTCGGGCGGGCACATAACGGGCGTCGAGACTGGTTTCGCGGATTTCGATATAAAGACGAGCGGACTGCAGCCGTCCGACCTGATCCTCATAGCGGCGCGGCCCTCAATGGGCAAGACGGCGTTTGCGCTGAACATAGCGCAGAACGTGGCGGTGCGCGGCGGCAAGTCCGTCGCCGTTTTCAGTCTGGAGATGAGCAAGGAGCAGCTCGTCAACCGGATGATCTGCTCGCAGGGGCTGATCGACTCCCAGAAATTGCGCACGGGAAAGATCGAGCCGGACGACTGGATCACCATCGCGCGCGCGGCCGGCATGATCGCCGACTCCAGCCTCTTTATCGACGACACGCCCGGCATATCCGCCGCCGAGATACGCTCGAAGTGCCGGCGGCTCAAGCTCGAGAAGGGGCTGGATCTCGTCGTAATAGACTATTTGCAGCTGATGAGCGGCAAGGGCGACAGCCGTCAGCAGGAGATATCCGAGGTGTCGCGGTCGCTCAAAGCTATCGCGCGGGAGCTGAACGCGCCGGTCGTCGCGCTGAGCCAGCTCTCCCGCGCGCCCGAGGCGAGGGGCGACCACAGGCCCCAGCTGTCCGACCTGCGTGAATCCGGCGCGATCGAGCAGGACGCGGACGTAGTGGCGTTCCTTTTCCGCGACGAGTACTACAACCCGGAGACTACGAAAAAGAACATGGCGGAGGTTATTATAGCCAAGCAACGCAACGGCCCGACCGGCTCGATAGATCTGGTCTGGATGGGGCAGTATACAAAGTTCGAGAACATGGCGCATTAAGAAGATGGTTTGATGTTGTCTTCGACAACATCAAACGTCGGTTAACGTCCCGCCGCCTGGCAAATTTGCCTTGAATCCGGCGAATTCCATCAGTGGTTCGTATGGGTAATTTTTGCGTGACAGAATTTTGCGTGATTCAAGCAAAATTCACTGTCCACGCCGATGTTGACGTAGAAGACATTGATATTGAGCCTGTCTCGCGGTTAAACAGTCTGACAAGCCGGTATGAAAATCGAGAAAATTAAAAGAGACGAATCTCCGCCACACCGGAAACCCCGTAAATCCGGCATTTCCGGCATGTCCGTGTTACTAATTTGCCGCTAATTAAGTGACGCGCTTAACTTTTTATTATCATGTTATCAGCTCGACGGCCTCGCGCAATTCCTGTAAAGTTTTGTGCGTATAGACCCGCTCCCCGACGTCCCGGGACTTGTGCCCCATGATAAGGTCGATACAGCGTTTGTTCGCCCCGGCGCTGTCGAGACGCGAACGGAATGTATGCCGCGTTTCGTGTACCGTGTGTTTTGCGCCGATCCGTTCCATCACGTCCACCCAGAACGCGTATTGGTATACGCTGACTTTCTGGCCGTCGTGCGTGAGCAGGTACTCCCCGCCTTCGTCGTGACGCGCCTTGACCAGCGGCGCGATTTTGGAGTGGATGGGCACGAGACGGTCCTTGCCCGCTTTCGTTTTCGTGCCGCCCTTGATCGTCCGCGCGTCCAGGTCAACGTTGGACGTCTTGAC
>JAISCI010000040.1 GCA_031265685.1 Clostridiales bacterium | reverse complement strand
AGTCGATACAGGACGAGATGACGGCGGTGAATTTTGCCTGAATCCGCAAAATTCATTAGCCCAAGTATCGCGTGGCGGGGCGCCATCGGACGAAGTACACGGACGAATGTATTTCTTACTCGAAAAATCGGTATAGCAATATAATTGAAAAATCCGCCACTAGCAAAATAAAGAGCTATATTTAGGGCTCTTCATTTTGCTAGTGGCGGATTCAGATTATATTGCCTGGATGATTTTTTGAGTAAGAAATACACACCGTTTAAGAAAGTGACAATCCTCTACGAGAGACTGTCACGCGAAGATTCAAGGCAGGACGAGAGCCTGTCGTTCGAGAACCAGAAAAAAATTCTGGAGGTCTATGCCGAGCAGAACGTTTTTGCACCGTTCTTGCATCTGAGCGACAACGGAGCAACCGGGGCGAATTTCAATCGCCCCGGTTGGCAGGAACTGATCGCCAAAGTCGAGAACGACGAGGTGTCAACGATACTCATCAATTTCGCGTGATTCAAGCGAAATTCCGGTAGGGAATCTAGATATAATCGCGTCGCCGTCGAACCGCTCACCGCCGCCCTTGCAATATTTTTCGCTCGTGGCCGCCCGCACCGCCGACATTGAGAATCCGCCGGAATTGTACGGCGGGTCCGTTATCAGCGCGTCGATGAATTTTGCTTGGTTCACGCAAAATTCATTACCCAATATAAACCGCTCATATAACCGCCGCCCGCAACGAGTTTTTGTGTATTTATTACGCCCGCGTAAGCGAATATTTGCACTCGCTTGACTTGGATAACCAGCCCGAAGCGTCCGGCAATGTTTCGGAAAGAGTCGTCGTCCGCTCTTTCCATTCGGTAAGGAAAGGCTGGCGAACGAGCAATTCCCGTGTGAATTTTCGCATGCGCCGCGCGAAAATCACCTTGCGTTTTCAAAGTCCGCTTAAATTCGCGATTTGTTATGCGGGCGGTTGGTTTTTTGGCTGACATTTACAACTGTCTCATTATATATTGGGTTTAATGTCGGTCGGTCACGCGTCAAAACAATCTGGCGAACCGGTATGACGGCACGGAAAATTATAATAAATTGACCGTTTGTAATTATAAGCAGTGCGCTCGCCTGTGATGGTGATTAGCGTTGTTTCGATTTTGTTTATGCCGTCTGAATTTGCCGGAGGCAAATTTGTTTGACAGCAAAAAAATTGATATTATGCATAAAGATTTTTGAACGCCTATCTGAACGCTTATAATAACGCCTTACTTGCTCTTTATATTCTGTGGCAACAAACGGCGGCTTTTTCAATTAGAATATACATCTTCCTAACTTTTGGGATTTTCTTTGGGTTTCGCGGGTGTTTACCCGTGTTTTCGCGCTGTCTGTGGTTGCGAAATGACCCGGCCTATGCTATAATACACCCGACAAAGGAAGTGATCCGCACGTATAAAGTAATAGTGGTGGACGACGAGGACAGCGTGCGTCAGGGCATATCCCGGCACATCGACTGGCGCGGACTCGGGTTCGAGATAGTCGGCGACGCGGATAACGGCGCGGACGCGCTCGAGCTTGCCGAGTCCGCCCTGCCCGACCTCGTTATAACCGATATAAAGATGCCCTATATGGACGGGCTGGAGCTTACGGCGCGCCTTCGGGCGGCGCTGCCCGCCGTCAAGGTGATAATCATATCCGGCTTCGACGATTTTGAGTACGCGAAGCAGGCCATAAGCCTGAACATCGCCGAATACGTGCTGAAGCCCGTCAATGTGGAGGAGCTTTCGGACGTGCTGCGGCGCGTGCGCGGCGAGATGGAGCGCGAGGAAGCGTCCATAAAGGATATGGAGAAGCTCCGCGCGTACTACGAGAAGTCACTGCCGACTCTGCGGGAGCATTTCCTCGCGAGCCTGCTTGAGGGGCGCGTGTCGGACGACCGCGCCGGGCAGTTGGCGGCGACATACGGCCTGACGCTGACGAGCCGATACCACGCCGCTGCGTGCGTCCGGTTCGACCGCAAGACAGCCGTGAAAGACGGCGGCGACGAGCTGAACCGGATCTCGATACGCCAGCTTATTGACGAGGCGCTGGGCGGCGGGGAGATTCGCGGCGGGATAATCGCGTATTCGCTGATATACGCGGACTATGTCGTCGCTTTCGCGGGTTTTGACGACGAGGCGCTTATGAACAGGCTTATCGTCCGCATGAACGAGATGTGCGGCATGGCCGAGAAGTATCTGGACCTCGTCGTATCCGTGGGCGTTGGATACGCCGTCGGGCGGCTGTCCGAGATGAACCGCTCGTACCGGGGGGCGCTGGCGGCTCTCGACTACAGCATGGAGACGGGTTCGTGCAGCGCCATCTATATAGCGGACGTGGAGCCGGACGAGAAGGTGGACGTATCAATAACGCCGCAGGACGAGCAGAGCCTGCTCTCCGCGATCCGACTGGCCGATCCGGACGCCATCGCTCACGTTGTGAACAGGCTGATCGGGCGTCTGGCCGAATCGCGCGTGCCGTACCAGAAATACCAGGTGTATATTCTGGAGATATTCACGGCGCTTGTGCATATAGCGCGGCTTAACAAGATCGACGCCGACGATATGTTCGGCGGACAGTTCGACGCGGCGCGGGAGCTGAACGGGATAGACTCTCTGCGCAGCCTCAAGGAACGGCTCACGACGCTTTGCGTGCGCGTAAGCGGGCGGATAAGGCGCGAGCGGCAGAATACCTCGAACATGCTGATAGAGAGCGCCAAGGCTTACGCGGCGGAGCATTACCGGGATCCGGAGTTCTCCGTCGATTCCATGTGCCGAGACCTGCATGTCAGCCCGGCGTATTTTTCGACCATATTCAAGCGGGCGCAGAACACTTCGTTCGTAAACTACCTGACGTCGCTGCGGCTGGCCGAGGCGGTGCGCCTGCTAACGGAGACGGATTACAAGACGCACCACATAGCTAACGCCGTCGGCTTCGGCGACGCGAACTACTTCTCGTTCGTATTCAAGAAACGGTTCGGGGCGTCGCCCTCCAAATACCGCGGCCGCCTGGGCGGCGACGCGCACGCGCGTGGATAGGCCTGTCAGGTCCAGGAAGAACAGAGCCGCGCCGCGCCCCAGAGGCTTTCGGTTCGTGCTGTCGCTGTCGTTTACGGCCATCGCCGTCATGGGCATGGTCTTTGTAGGCGTGGCGTTTTATGTGCCGTTCTATTCGTCCACTATGGATACGGTGTCTTCGGCGCACAGGCAGGTGCTAGAGCAGATCAACCTGAATCTGGAGGATACGCTTGCGAGTATCCGCCGCGTCAGCGACTGGGTATATTTCAGCGACATCAAAAAAAGCGCGCCGGGCGAGTCCATAGCGCGCGATATGTACACGCTGTACGACGTGAACCGCGACAGGATAGTATCCATATCCGCGTTCACCGACGACGGGAAGGTGCTGGCGTCCGCGCCGCTCTCCGTAAAGAAGCCGTTTGTCCGTCCCGAGGAGCAGGAGTGGTTCGTCAGCGCCCCGGTGGATAATTTCTATATTTCGGGTCCGCACGTGCAGAACCTGTTCATGGATTCGGACAACAAGTACAATTGGGTGGTGTCGGTGTCGCGGCGCATCGAGGTAGTCTCGAACGGCTTCCGCGAGAACGGCGTCCTGCTCGTGGACATGAATTTTTCGGGCATAGAGGAGACCTGCCGCCGCGCCGCCCTGGGCGAAACCGGTTACGTATATATTATCGACGCGGGCGGCGATTTGATCTTTCATCCGAAGCAGCAGAATATCTACGCCGGGCAGGCCGCCGAGAACAACCTCGCCGCCGCGTCCTACGCCGAGGGCGTCACGAGGCGCGAGACGTTCGAGGGGCAGGACAGGCTCGTTACGGTCAAAGTGGTGGGGTACACAGGCTGGAAGATAGTCGGCGTGTCGTATGTGTCCGAGGTGGCGCCTTATACGCGCGTTATGCTGTTCGTGGTGTTCGTGCTACTGTTCGGCATAGGGTTCATGCTGCTGATAAACCTGCTTGTTTCGGCGTATATCGCAACGCCGATAAACCGGCTCGAGAAGTCCGTGCGGGATCTGTCGCACGGCGGCGCGGACGGGAGCGTGGCGGCGGCGGGTCCGGCGGAGGTGCGCTCTCTGGCCGCCGAGATAGACAATCTGCTGGATCAGCGCCGCAACCTGATGAACGCCGTCTTAAAGGAGCAGGATCTGAAGCGCAAGTCCGAGCTGAACGCCCTGCAGGCGCAGATAAACCCGCACTTCCTCTATAACGCGCTCGATTCGATCGCGTGGGTTATACAGGACGGGGAGATAAAATCGGCGATAGATCTGATAACGGCGCTCTCCAGGCTGTTTCGGATCAGCATATCAAAAGGCAGGACGATAATATCGGTCGCGGACGAGCTGGAGCACGCGCGGAATTACCTGACCATACAGTCCGTGCGGTTCAAAGGGCGGTTCGGCTATACCTTCAGCGTAACCGACGAGGCAAGGGCCTGCGCGACAATAAAGCTGATCGTCCAGCCGATAGTCGAGAACTGCATAAACCACGGCATGGAGTTTATGGACGGAGACGG
This sequence comes from Clostridiales bacterium, assembly GCA_031265685.1. Taxonomy (GTDB): domain Bacteria; phylum Bacillota; class Clostridia; order Lachnospirales; family WRAX01; genus JAISCI01. The sequence continues at coordinate 11,990 of JAISCI010000040.1, read as the reverse complement.
CATGATAACAGTGGAGGCGGATGTGGACGGCGACGGGCTGTTCATCCGCGTGCGCGACAACGGCATGGGTATGCCCGAGGAGACGGCGCAACGTCTGCTGTCGTCGCCCGCCCCCGCTAACCCGGGGACGGTGGCCGCCGGCAGCGGTATCGGTCTTTACAACGTGCAGGAGCGGATCCGGATATATTTTGGGGCGGAATACGGGCTTTCGATATGTTCCGAGCCGGACGAGGGCACGGAGGTCACGATCCGCCTGCCCGCGAGACGGTACGAACCCGGCGCCGGGGATTAATGCTGTTTCAGTTTAGACATTGACATTTGTTTTTAAGAGGGTAATTTTCGCGTGACAGAAGTTTGCATCGCATTTTCGCGTGAACCAAGCGAAAATGCTTCGATTCACGTAAACTTCGTCCATGCGAAAATTCATAGCGATAGCGTGTTCGCGCGGTTCAGAAGTTTGCATGGATCACGCAAACTTCATAGGCGCGAACCTTAAAAACAAATGTCGACCTTAATACTGAAACAGTATAGGGGGGATGCTTTCATGCAGCGTCTGCTGATCACACTGACAGTACTGCTGTTCGCGGCGTATACATGCGTGTTTCTCTATATGTTCGACGGCGGGCCGCCGTCAGGGGGGCAAGTCGCCGAGGTGTCCGTCGTCATCAACGGACCGCTTAACAAATACTGGGATCAGGTCAAGCGCGGCATGGATCAGGCCGCCAGCGATCTGGGCGCCGAGCTGGTCTTCGACACGCTCGTGACCGACCATTCGGCGGCGGAGCAGGGCGAGCTTATCGGTCGTGAACTGGACGGCGGCACGAAGGCTTTCGTGATAGCGCCCGCCGCGGGAGACACCGTCATGAAACGCGTATTGGGCGGCGTCAGCGAGAAGGCGGTCATAGTCGCGTGCGGATCGCGTATGGGATCCGGTCTCGCCGACGCGTCCGTATCGGCGGATAACCGCGCGATGGGCGAAGCCCTGGGCGAGCGGATCGTCGCTTACGAGCGGTTCCGCCCCGGCATACTCATCATAACCGACGGCTCCGGCACGGAATCCGAGCTATCGCGGCTTCTGGGGCTTACGAGCGTTCTGTCGCGCGCGGGCGCGAGATACTCCGTCCGGGTCGTCCCGCCCGGCACGCGCGATATGGCCGGACGCGTCGCGGCGTATGCCCTCACGGAGAACGCGCGGACGGTCGTCGCGCTTAACAGCGTCACTCTGACGGCGGCGGGGGAGGCGTTCTCCGCCAATCCGCACCGCGCGCGCGTCTACGGAGCGGACTCGTCCCCGGATATAGTCTCGCTGCTCGAGAAGCGCGTCATAACATGCGTTGTGGCGCAGAACGCCTATCTTTTGGGATATTTGTCGGTGGAATCCGCCGTGGCGGAGCTTCGCGGCAAGCGGGCCGACGCGGTCGTCCCCGTGGGCTGCGCCGTCATAACGGCGAATAATATGTATACAAAGGAACATGAGCGCCTGCTGTTCCCGTTTGGAAGATGATGGATATGATCAAGCGCTTTAAGTTAATAATATGGTCGGCGGCACTGGCCGCGGCGCTGGCGGCGTGCTCCGAGGGCGCTTCGTCCGAGCGCCGCGTCAAGATCGGCGTCACGCTGTACCAGTCCAACGACGTTTTCATCAACGAGCTGAAGGACGAGCTGACGCTGGCATTCCGCGCGAAGGAGGCCCCCGGCTGCGGCGCGCCGCTTAAGCTCAGCTTCGTGGATGCGGGCGGGTCGCAGTCCGTCCAGAACAATCAGGTAAACACGTTTATCGCGCAGCAATACGACGTGATATGCGTAAATATGGTTGACAGGACGGCGGCTTCCGCTGTGATCGATAAAGCCGCCGCGGCGGGCGTCGCCATCGTGTTCTTCAACCGCGAGCCTGTGCGGCAGGATCTGATGCGCTCCAGCAACCTGTATTACGTGGGCGCGGCGGCGGATCAGGCCGGCGAGATACAGGCGGATATTATAGCGCGGGCGTGGGTGGCGGAGAAGGCGGCGGCCTTCCGCGCGGATTTCGGGCGGCGCGTACTCGGCCGGGACTGGGCGGGGGAGTTCCGCCCCGTGATGGACCTGAACGGCGACGCCGTCCTTCAGTATGTAATGCTCGAGGGCGAACCGGGTCATCAGGACGCGCTCATGAGGACGGACGTAGCCATACGCGAGCTGACCGGCGCGTGGCGCGTAAAGGTCGAGCGCCTGGCCAGCGACACGGCGATGTGGCAGAGAAGCCAGGCGCGCGAGAAGATGGCGGCGTGGCTCGCCGCCGATTTCGGCGCGGAGATCGAGTGCGTAATATCAAACAACGACAGCATGGCGCTGGGCGCGATAGACGCGCTGCGCGAGAACGGGCTGAATCTGCCCGGCGCCTCGGGCGGCAGGCGGCTGACGGTGGTGGGCGTTGACGCCACGAAGCGCGCTCTGGCCGCAATTCGCGAGGGTTCGCTCTGGGCGACGGTCATGAACGACTCGAAGTCGCAGGCGAAGGCTATAGCCGATATCGCCGTTTCGGCGGCGGGCGGCGCGGCGAGTACCGACGCCGAGGGGTTTGACGGTAAGTTTTTTTACAGCGATTATAAGCCCGTCACCGCGATGAACGCGGAGATTATGGATTAGGGATCGTCCCAATCCCGTAGGAGAGATAAAATGCCAAAAGCGCTTCTCATGGACGGCAACAACCTGCTGCACCGGGCGTTCCACGGCCTTCACAGTCCGCTCACCGCGCCCGGCGGATCAGACGTCCGCGCCGTGTTCGGCTTCGCCAAGACGCTGGGTAAGTTCTTCGCGGACGTATCCCCGGATTTCGCCGCCGTCGCGTTCGACCCGCCCGGGCCTACGTTCCGGCACCTTATGGACGACGCCTACAAGGCGACGCGCCAGTCCGCGCCGCCCGAACTGGCCGGGCAGTTCTCGATAGCCCGCGAGCTGCTCGCGGCGATGGGCATACCCGCCGTGTCCGCTCCGGGCTACGAGGCCGACGACATGCTGGGTTCTCTGGCGGCGTCGCTCGCGGCGGCGGGATACTCCGTCGCGGTCGTCTCCGGGGACAGGGACCTGCTGCAGATCATATCGGAGAATATTTCCGTCCTGCAGCCCAAGAACCACGGGGATCCCGTGGAATACACCGCCGAAAGCTTCGAGCGCGCCTACGGCGTAGCCCCGGCGCAATATATCGACGTGAAAGCGCTGATGGGCGACGCATCCGACAACATACGCGGCGCGCGCGGTATAGGTGAGAAGACCGCTTTCAGCCTGATAAAAAAATACGGCTCGATCGAGAACGCCCTGGCTCACGCCGGCGATCTGAAATCCGCCGCGCGCAAGGCGCTGACCGAGGACGCCGATATCGCCCTGTCCAACCGAAAGCTTGTTACAATAGTCACGGACGCGCCGCACGGCGTAGACGTATCACGCCTGCCGCGCGTCACGCGCGAGACTATCTACAACGACAGCTCGCGGGCGATGTTCGAGCGGCTGGGATTCAGGTCCATGATGGCGCTGTTCGGCGGCCAGGCCGAGGATTCGCCGCCCGAAGACGAGTATGGCCCGGACGGGTCGCTGAAAGCCACGGACGACCTCAAGGCGCTCATAAAACAATGCCGCCGGGACGGCGTGGAACCGCCGGAAGGCGTCTTTGACCGTTCCGTGGCGCGGTACCTGACGGGCGTCCGCGGGGGCGGATACGCCGAACTGAACGCCGCGCTGGCCGAAACGGGCATGGACCGGCTGTATTACGACGTGGAACTGCCGCTCGTGCCCATCCTAGCGGACATGGAGGAAGCGGGCGTCCTGGCGGACGGCGCCGCGCTGGAGGCTTTCGGCGAGGAACTGCGTATCAGTACAGAAGCGCTGCAAGCCGAGATTTACGGTCTGACGGGTGAAACGTTCAACATTTCGTCCCCGAAGCAGTTGGGGGAAGTCCTTTTCGGGAAGCTGGCGCTGAAGGGCGGGCGCAAGACTAAAAACGGCTATTCCACCGACCAGGACGCGCTCGAGAGGCTGATCGGCAAGCACCCGGCGATCCCGAGGATAATGGAGTTCCGCAAACTGTCGAAGCTCAAATCGTCATACGCCGTGGGGCTGCTTTCGGCGATCGGCCCGGACGGGCGTATCCGAACGACGTTCAGCCAGACCGCAGCCGCGACGGGCCGCCTGTCAAGCCAGAACCCGAACCTGCAGAGCGTACCCGTGCGCGGCAGGGTCGGCGCGCGTTTCCGAGAGACGTTCATCGCCGAGCCGGGAAACTTGCTCATCGACGCGGACTATAACCAGATAGAGCTGCGCGTGCTGGCGCACCTGTCCGGCGATGACGCGCTTATCGAGGCGTTCCGCTCGGGCGCGGACATCCACAGGCTGACCGCCAGCCAAGTGTTCCTGACGCCGTACGACGAGGTGACTCGGGAGCAGCGATCGGCGGCGAAAGCCGTTAATTTCGGCATAGTCTACGGCAAGAGCGCTTTCAGCCTGAGCCGCGATTTGGATATAACGGTAATCGAGGCGGCGCGGTATATCGAGGGCTATTTCGCGAGGTACCCGAAAGTTCGGGCGTTTCTCGACTCGCTGGCCGAGGCGGCGCGGGAGCTAGGCTATGTTACGACGCTGATGGGCCGCCGACGCGAAATCCCTGAGATCAACGCGTCGAAGCATAACGAGCGGGCGTCTGGCGAACGCGCCGCCATGAACACGCCGATTCAGGGCAGCGCCGCCGACATAATCAAAACGGCGATGATACGCGTCGCGGGGCGGCTGAAGCGGGAAGGCGTGGAAACGCGCCTGCTGCTGCAGATACACGACGAGCTTCTGCTCGAGTCGCCGGAGAGCGAGGCGGAACGCGCCGCCGCCGTGGTAAAGGAAGAGATGGAGGGCGCGGCGAGTCTTTTGGCGCCGCTTTCCGTCGAGGTCGGGATCGGCGGGACTTGGGCCGAGGCCCATTGATACTAATCCACTTAGATTTGCGCCAAATATTTTTTAGAGCTTGCGCGTCAGAAGTTTGCTCAGTTCACGCAAAATTCTCAGGCGCGGACCGAAAAAATATTCGGCGTCCTTTAGAGTGGAATTAGTATGACGGGGATCAGTGTCAGTCGGAGGATCAGATGAAGGCTAATTTGGCGGTTATGGCGAAAAAGCCCGAAGGGGCGCCGCCGTATCGGTTCGGGTGCGGCGTGACGGCGCGTTCCGTCGAGGAAGCGCAATATATAGTGACGACGCGCTGGAAGGACGCGGGCGCCGACCTCGCGCGGGAGGGCTTCATCCGGTGGCTCGGCGAGGGGCTGGGCATGGATCGCGCCGCCGAGCGTCTGCGGGCCGCTTCCGGTATGTCCGCGCCGCGCCGCGCCGCTCTGTTCCTCTCCGCCACGGATTACTATGACGCGGACCGGATCGAGGTGATCCGGCGTGAGATCGCGGCATACGAGAAGCGGGCGAAGTGGGACAAACTGAAGGCGCGCGGCGACGAGCGGTTTCTGCGCGGCGATTATGACGGCGCCGCGGACGACTATTCCGACGCGCTGTCCGCGCGGGAGACGGCGGAGCTTTGGAACAATCTGGGCGCGGCGCGTCTCAAGGGGGGCGACGCGCGTCTGGCGGCGGAGCATTTTGAGCGCGCGGCGGCCCTCGATCCCAATCACGGGCGTGGCGCGGTACGCCTCAACCTTGTCGAAGCGCTGACGATTCTTGGCAGGACGGATGAAGCCGCCCGTCTGCTCGCTCGTATCGAGACGGAGGACGGCGCCGACGAGAGCGAGACGGCGTACCGCCGGGGCCGTATAGCCGAGGAGTTGGGCCGATCCGCCGAAGCCGCCGAGTGGTACGGGAAGGCGGTTTCGGGCGGAGGCGCCGTCCGCGCGGAGGCCGCCGCGCGTTTGTCGGAATGCCTGTTCGCGGCGCGGGAGTACGGCAAGGCGGCGGAAGCGCTCACGGCCATGCCGGAGGCTGGCGCGGAACACCTCGTCATGCTGGCCAAGTGTCTGCGCTATGCCAAATCCCTCGCCCCGGCCGACGAAGCGGTCACGAAAGCGCTGTCGCTGTCGCCAGCGGATCCCGCCGCGCTGCTCGAGAAGGCGCGGATAGCTAAGCGGCGCGGCCGCGACGAGACATATAAACGCTACCTGACCGAATGCGTAGACGCGCTTAAGGCGCGGTACCGGTGACTGACATGGCTGACGAGAATTTGAGATACGAGATGTGGCTGTCGGCGGCGCCGGGTGTGGGGGCTTCGCGGGCAAGGGCGCTGATGAAGCTTTTCCGCGGCGCGCGCGGCGTGTTTGACGCCGCCGCGTCCGATTTCGGCGGAATCCGGCTGGAGTCCGCCGCCGTAAAATATCTGACAGATCCGGCGAGGGGCGAGAAAGCCGAGAAGTTATGGCGGAGTTTTCTCTCCACGGGCGCGGATTACATAAACCGGAGCGACGCGAGGTACCCCGCCGCGCTCAGCGAGATAGCGGGCGCTCCGCTCGGACTGTACGTGATGGGGCGCTTGCCGGCGGATTCCGACGCGTGTATCGCCGTGGTCGGTACGCGCCGCGCCTCGGATTATGGGCTGACGGCAGCTTTCGGCATCAGCCGCGACCTGGCGCTGCGCGGTCTCGCCGTCGTCAGCGGGATGGCGCTCGGAATAGACTCGGCGGCGCATCGCGGGGCGCTGGAGGGCGGCGGGCTGACTGTCGCCGTCCTCGGCAGCGGCATAGACGTGATCTATCCGCCGGCAAACGCGGATTTGTTCGCGGAGATAGCGGAGAAAGGCGCCGTCGTAACCGAGTTCGCTCCGGGACAAAGACCGATCGGCGAGAACTTCCCCCGGCGAAACCGGATTATATCCGGGCTGTCCCTCGGCGTGCTCGTCGTCGAGGCGGGGCTTCGGAGCGGCGCGAACATCACCGTCGAGCGCGCCCTCAGTCAGGGACGCGAGGTTTTCGCCGTACCCGGCTCGATCTATTCGGCGCAATCGGCGGGGCCGAACCGATTTATCAAGGATGGTGCCTGCCTTGTCAGCGATTATACTGATATTTTATCCGAATTGGGTATTGACACGGAACGATTCATAGAGCATAATCAAAAACCGGCTGAAAGATTCGAGAGCGCCGCGGGCAAGCCCCAAATATGGACGAATATTTCAGAAGATGAGCGCGCGGTGTTAAACCAAATCGGTACTATGCCGATAACCGTTGATGAAATCAGTCTGCGCGGCGGATTAGATATTCAAAAAACTCTCGTTTGTCTCACGTCGCTCGAATTGATCGGGGCGGCGGTGAGAATGCCGGGGCAAAGATACGTCAGGGGGCACAATTGAGTTGGCGGAGACGAAGAACAGCAAGGATTTTCGCGATGCTTCAAGCGAAAATCACCTCAAGGATTTTCGCAACGGTTCACGCGAAAATCACCTTGGTAAACCGGTCAAAAAGGCGCCGGGCAAGAAAGCCGCGCCGGGCAAGAACCTCGTAATAGTGGAGTCGCCGGCGAAGGCAAAGACGCTTAAGAAATTTCTGGGAGCGTCGTATAAGATAGCCGCCTCCATGGGGCATGTGCGCGATCTGCCCAAGAGCGATCTGGGCCTTGCCATTGAGAACGACTTCGAGCCGAAATATATCACGATACGCGGCAAGGGCGACATACTGGCCGAGCTTCGCAAGGAAGCGCGCTCGGCCGGCCGCGTGTACCTCGCGACCGACCCGGACCGCGAGGGCGAAGCTATATCGTGGCATCTTATGCATTCGCTGGGACTCTCCAGCGAGAACACCCGCCGGATCACCTTCAATGAGATAACGAAGAGCGCCGTCAAAAACTCCATCAAGGAGTCGCGGGAGATCGACATGGATCTGGTGGACGCGCAGCAGGCGCGGCGGTCGCTGGACCGGATCGTGGGCTATAAGATCAGCCCGCTCTTGTGGCATAAAGTTAAGAAGGGGCTTTCGGCGGGACGCGTGCAGTCCGTCGCCCTTAAGCTGATCTGTGACCGCGAGGACGAGATAGACGACTTCACGTCCGTGGAATACTGGACGCTGGCCGCGAACCTAAAAACGCCGCGCGGCGACAAGCTGACCGCCAAATTCTACGGCGGAGCGAACGGCAAGCTAGACCTGCCGGACGAAGCGTCCGTCAATGCGGTTACGGACGCGCTGGCCGGAGCGGAGTTCACCGCCGCCGAGGTGAGGATCGGATCTCGGGTCGCCAATCCGCCCGCGCCTTACACTACATCCACGATGCAGCAGGAGGCGAGCCGCCTGCTCAACATGTCGCCGACGAAAGTTATGGCGATAGCTCAGCAGCTGTACGAGGGCGTGGATATAGCCGGGGAAGGAACCGTCGGCCTTGTGTCCTACATCAGGACGGATTCTACGCGTATATCGGACGAGTCATACGCCGAGTTCACCGAGTACGCCGCCGGGAAGTTCGGCCCGGAATATGTGCCGGACAAAAAGCCGGAGCACAAGACGAAAGGCCGGTCCCAGGACGCCCACGAGGCTGTACGGCCTACGTCGGTGACCCGGGAGCCGGATCGGATCAGGGAATCGCTGACGAAGGATCAGCAGCGGCTCTATACGCTGATATGGGAGCGGTTCGCGGCCAGCCAGATGACAGCCGCCGTCTACGACACCGTCACGGCGAAAATAACCGCCGGGGGATACGTCTTCCGCGCGAGCGGCTCCGTGCTGCGGTTCGACGGATATAAGCGCGTCTACCGCAAGCACGAGGATAAGCCCGACGAGGGCGCGATGGCGGAGATCGCGAAAGGCGAGAAGCTGCGGCTGCTGTCGTTCAGCCCGGAGCAGCATTTCACCCAGCCGCCGCCCAGGTACACCGAGGCGTCGCTCGTCAAAACGCTGGAGGAGAACGGCGTAGGCCGCCCGTCCACCTACGCGCCGACCATATCGACGATCATCACGCGGCGTTACGTGTCGAAAGAGGGCCGGACGCTGTTCCCGACCGAGCTTGGGGGTATAGTCAATGACATTATGAAGCAAAATTTTGAGGACATTGTGTCAGTGGACTTTACCGCGCGCATGGAGGACGACTTGGACAAGGTGGAGGAAGGCGAGCTTCCGTGGAAGGACGTGTTGCGCCGCTTCTATCCGGGTTTCTCCGAAAAGCTGGCGGAAGCGGAGAAGTCCGTCGGAGAGGTGGAGATAAAGGACGAGGAGTCCGACGTGATCTGCGATAAGTGCGGGCGCCGGATGGTGATAAAGATGGGTCGGTTCGGTAAGTTTCTGGCCTGCCCAGGCTTCCCCGAGTGCCGCAACGCTTTGCCGTATTACGAAAAGATCGGCGTGAAATGCCCGCTCTGCGGCGGCGAGGTGGTTTCTAAGAAGTCGAAAAAGGGGCGGCCTTTCTACGGCTGCGAAAACAACCCGGAATGCGCCTTTATAAGCTGGAATCGTCCGACGGGCGGTAAATGCCCCCTCTGCGGGGAACCGCTGGTGATCAAAGGCGGAAAGACGCGGAAGACGGCGTGTTCCTCGGGGAAATGCGGATACTCGGCGGTTATGGAAGAAGAGTGATGGCGCGGCGCGGATCTGCGTCAAAATCTATCCAAACCTTGTCAAAAAATAATATAATAACATATCCGATTGACGCGGATAATTGATGCGTATAGGCGGTTTCGATCTAATCTCGCTGGGTTTCGCTTTCACGAAACCCAGCGGCGTTTTTTGTGTTTACGTCAGCGCCATCACTATCGCGGCATCAATTGTACCCGCGAAGCCGATGATCAGCCCGGCAGCAAACGCAATTATAAAATCAGCGTCCACGCATGGCTCACCTCTTTCGTTTTTGGCAAAACAAAAAAGCCTTGCGGCTTTTCGTTGGATAGTCGGCCAGTTCGATTTTGGCAATTTCGTTTGCGAACAGACAATATCCAGAGCCGTTGCCCTCAATGTCGATACTGGCTATGTTTTCCTGACAGTCTCCATGTTGCGGACTTCTTCTTTGAGTGTGGCGTATTCGCGTGAGAGCGTAGACTTCTCAGCGGTCAGCGCCGTCGCCGGAAAACCGCCCTTCATCATCTGCGCCGCCCTTCGCTACGACAAACCTTACAGACCGAACCTTAAAGATACGCCACTGTAAAACGTCCCGAAGAACGCAAACTGACGGAAAGTGAAAAAAAGCGAAGAATCCCGAAGAATCCCGCAATACAGCCATTCTGAAACTCGATTGGCGGACATTTTAACATATGTATTTATTGATCAAAAAATCCACCGCCCAATACGATTTAAATCCGTTATCATTTTTGCAAAGACCGCTTAGTTAAGCGGCTCGTTTTAATGGTTGCGGATTTTTATTTCATATTGGGTGGTGGATTTTCGCTTGACATTTACAGACATCGGGGTATTTGCCTGTTTCGCTGTCTATGACCTTGAAAATCAATTCAGCCATTGCCATTAACCGCCCTCTCCGCTTCTTCTTTGGACGCGAACACGTCCTCGCGCAGGAATACCTGTAAGTCGATGAGATCATCCGCTGACGGCGTGGGAAGCGTTTATGGAACGCGCGACGGTCTGACAGTTTCAGTCAATTGCCCGAAGCCACTGGAAGTTACGTCGGACAGACTGACAGTGTGTAAACCGTGTCGTTAACGTGTTACTAACGCCCACCACCGCAAGCCGCTTAACTTCGCTTAAAAGTTAAGTGGGTACTTAACTTTGGCTTGTTTGGCGGGGTTGAAAATTAATTAAAATCACAAGGAGTTGATTGTTTGGAATTACTAATAGTCAATAATTTAATTTGACTATTAGCGCTATTTTGATTCTGTTTATATTGTATAATTGAATTCTTGATGTGTATAAAAACGTTCTATGTATGCAGTGATTTAACGTGCATGTAGAATGCTTTTTTGTTTGACTGATAATGACATTTTACCTGTGTATTTTCTACTCGAAAAACAAACAACCCAGCAACCACGCCATCCCCACCCCCAAATGCAGGAACAATCAACAAGTAACCTACACCCCGGCGTACTTTCCCGCCGCTTACCGCCACGCGAATATCATCAAATTACCCCTTCCCATCCTCCACCACCGCCCTAAGCAGCAGCAAATAATTGACGGAATCCCCGATCTTCTAGTCCCAAATATCATCAGCGTACCGCCGCCCGGACTTGCACATGTCGGACAGCGACACGAGATGTTTGGCAAGAAATCCAAATAACGCCCGCTCCGCCGTGCATTGCTGAAACGCGGCGGCCACTCTGAAATTATGCAGCCGGTCCTCCGTGGCGTACTCCGCTTGCTTGCGGAGCAGAATCGCCTGGTATTCGTCAATCTTGTCGTCAACGAACTCGGTAAACTCCTGGTCCGTCACCTCATCACCCGCTCCGCAAAGTTCTTAAACATCTGCACAACCTCCTGCCGCCTGGCGTACCCCTCCGGGCCGGTCCCGTCGGTCAGCCCGTTGGCGATTCCCCAGTCCCAGGCTTCCTTCGCCCAGCTGGAAGGTATGTCAAGAGGCGACGGCACCTTCCGAATATCCGCCACCAGCTTCTCCCATTCGGCGGGATTGACGACGTAATACAGCGGGCACAGCTTACCGGTGACGTCGTAGTGCCGCTTGATCTCCTTCGCGCTGTGACGCCAGAGGAGGTCCGCCGCAAGCTCGACCAGCGCCGCGCGCGTTACGTCCGAAAACTTGCCCGAAGCGTCCGGGTGGCAAACCTCGATCCCGATGTAATTGCTGTTGGCGGCGCTCGCGTGGTAGGCGATCTCGTCTTCGGGCACGCAGCGGATTATCTCACCGCCCAGCCCGACGATGTAGTGCGAGGACGCGTATGTCACTTTCTGGTTTTTAAGGCTCTCAAAGTAGTCGCGGTTGGCCTTGGCCGAGCTGCCCGGATTTCCCACATAATGGATCACGATCCCTTTAATCGCGCCGATCTTCGTACCGGGCCGCGACATAGGATTGATCGTCAGCGGCATGTCAGTTATTGTCATTAAAGCCGCCTACTTTCAGTGCTTCCGTTGCGCCGCCGTTGTTATTTTTAACCTGCTCCGAAT
>JAISCI010000104.1 GCA_031265685.1 Clostridiales bacterium | reverse complement strand
GTGGAGTTTTGGAAAAAGCACCAATCCACAACGTATGAGGCTTCAAAGGAAATGATCCGTAACAGTCACGCAAAAGTCGTGGCGCTGATTGACGGCTTCTCAGGCGAGGAATTGTTCGCAGAAGGACGTCTGCCTTGGACGGGAACGTCAACGCTTGGAAGTTACTGCGTTTCCGCGACGTCCAGCCATTACGAGTGGGCGATGAAAAAAATCAAGGCGCATAAAAAGACTTACGGAACCCAATAATGCACTACGCCGACTATAAAACAATTCTTTCCCCGCAAAACGGAATGAATCTGTATCGCGGCTGTTCGCACGGCTGTATCTATTGCGACAGCCGCAGTTTGTGCTACCAAATGAACCACGACTTTGAGGACATCGAAGTGAAGCGCGACGCTTCGCGCATTCTTGAGTCGCAGCTTCGGCGGAGAAGGAAGCCCTGTATGGTCGGCACAGGCGCGATGTGCGATCCGTATCTTCATTTGGAGGATGAACTTGGCCTCACGCGGCAATGCCTCTCGCTGATTAAAAAATACGGCTTTGGTTTGGCGATTCAGACAAAATCGGCCCGTATTTTACGCGATTTGGATATACTGAAAGCGATCAACGCCGCGGCAAAATGCGTCGTTCAAATTACGCTGACCACTTACGATGAGGACTTGTGCCGAAAAATCGAACCGAACGTGTCAACGACGCTTGAGCGTTTTCACGTCCTCGCGGCTATGCGTGACGCAGGAATCCCCACCGTCGTCTGGCTCAGTCCGATTTTGCCGTTTATAAACGACACGGAGGAAAATCTGCGCGGTCTGCTTGACTACTGCGTCAAAACGGGGGTTCGCGGCATAGTCAATTTCGGTTTTGGCGTAACAATGCGCGATGGGAACCGGGAGTATTTTTACAACTGGATTGACCGGCTTTTCCCCGGACTGAAACAGAAATATATCCGCCAATTCGGAAAAGCGTATGTGTGCGACAGCCCAAACAGCAACCGCCTGTCGGAAGTTTTGCAGGACGTTTGTGAGCGGCAAGGCATTCTGCATAATAGCGACGCCGTATTCTCTTATCTGCGTGTTTGAAGCCAAAACACATCAAATATCGCTTTTTGAACACTGATCTTGGCCGCGCCCGGCGGCGGAGGGAGAAAATCAAATTTTTCTCCCTCCGGGAAGTACGTTTACAGCCCGATTCCGTATGAGCGTTTCAAATTTATTTTTTATCTTGCCTGAAACCGTTCAGTTTCAGGCGTCTTTGCGCTTCTCTTAAATCATTCGGCTCTATCGCATATTTTTGTAACAATTCTATGTAAATTATTTGCCTTGAAAATGGCGTGTTTACTAGATAAAACATTGCATAAGTGTAAAATCAATTGTATATGGTTACTTCTGCAATATTTCCCTGCTCGGAGATGCCTTGATTCAAAATTTAGAAGGCTTTTCTAGGGGCCGCTCCAGACAAAATATATAAATATACGCTTTATACATCTCCAGTGTATATGTTAAAAGTTCGCTATTAGAGTTTTAGAATGGCTGTATTGCAGGATTCTTTGGGATTTTTCGTTTTTTTCTCTTGCTGGATGACGTAACATAAAAAAGACCGCCGCGAGGCGGTTCTTTTTTATCGTAAGTCTCGTTCATTGAACGCGTCGCCGCATTCCGGGCAGAACTTCGGCGGGCGCGTCGGGTCGTCCGGCTCCCAGCCACACTTGTCGCATTTATACGGCGGTTCGGACGCGGGCTTGGGCGAACCACATTCCGCGCAGAACCGCCCTTTGTTGACGGCGCCGCAATGACATACCCAAGCTTTAGAATTGGAAGACGGCGCCGACGCCGGGCGCGGCTGGCCCATCCCCAGAGAGAACATGTTTTCGGCGTTCATACCTCCGGTCTGCCGGGCGGCGTTCATTCCATAGAAGCCCATCGCGGCGCCGCCCGTGTTCCCGGCGGCTGTTTTCATCGCGTCGGCCTGAGCCGCCGCCAGCGTCGCCGCGGCGTATGCCGGGTTTTGCAGCATCGCGGCGCGCTGAGCTTGCTTGATGAGTTCCTCGTCTTCTTTAGGTATGGTGACGGAGTTGAACGACACCGAACAGATGTCGATGCCGCGGCGCTCACTCCAAGGTCCGGACAGAACCTCGCGCAAGGCGTCGCGGATCGCCGTGTTCTGCCCGGCCAGCTGGTTTGGGCGCACACGCGCGTCGGATACGCGCGCGAACGCGGGGGCAAGCGCGTCAAGTATGTCGGCGCGGAGCGTATCGGAGATCTCGGACTTGAGAAAATCCCCGCGGACGTTGCCGCAGACGTTCGCGTAGAACAGCAGCGGATTCCCAAGCCGATACGTGAAATTGCCGTTGCAGCGCACGGAGACGTCTATGTCCAGCCCGATCTTATCGTCAACGACACGGAAAGGTATCGGTGTGGACGTACCGAATTTGTTGTCCATAATCTCCTTCGTGTTGAAGAAGTACACGCGCTGATCCTTGCCGGCGGCGCCGCCGAAACCGAACCTGCGCCGCGCCGACTCGAAGGAATCCGCCACGGCCCTGCCGAGGGAGCCGGAGAATACGCTCGGCTCGGACAACGTGTCGTAGGTAAATTCGCCCGGTTCGGCGCATATCTCGACCACGCGGCCCTGCTCGACGATGATCATGCATTGGCCGTCGGCGACGGCGACGACACTGCCGTTAGAGATGATGTTGTCGTCGCCTTTGGTGTTGCCGGAGCGTTTACCGGCGCGCTTCCTGCCCTTTGACGCGAGCACGCCGCCGCCGAGCGCGTCGCAATAGACAAACTCTTTCCATTGGTCGGCCAGCGTGCCGCCGATAGCGTCCAGGCCGGCTTTTATCAGTCCCATAGATATTTTCCTTCCTGATTGCCGTAATCGCTTCCGGGGAGAGCGCGGACGACGACGCCTCGACGAGAACCGTCGGGGGCGGGTGGGCGGGGGCCTCGGCCCGATGCCCGTGGGCGCTCGCTGAGGGTTCCCGGCTGACGAAAGTAATTTTCGCCTGAATCCGCGAAAATTCATCACCAAGCGGACAGCTGCCGAATCGGGGTCAGGTCCCTGCCCGCCCACCCCCGTCGTCCCCGGCTTACGCTAAGGTAATTTTCGCGTAATGGAATTTTGCGCGAACCAAGCAAAATTCGTTCACGCGAAAATTCATGGCGTCCGGCGCCTCTACTCCGGTATCACATAAAAGAACATAAACAGCACATGAAAAACCGTTCCGCCCATAACAAACAGGTGAAAAATCTCGTGAAACCCAAACAGCCTGAAATTAAGCCTCGGCCGTTTCAGCGCGTATATCAGCGCCCCGGCGGTGTACGTCAGCCCGCCGGCCAGCAGCAGCGCCACGCCGCCAAGCGGCATCGCCCGCGCCAGAGGATAGAACGCGATAATAACGCTCCAGCCCATCGCGACATATATGACCGTCGAGAGCCATCTGGGCGCGTCGATCCAAAGCGCCTTAAGAACGATCCCCGCCACGGCCATACCCCAGACCACCCCGAACAGCGACCATCCCCACGCCCCGCGCAGCGTTACCAGGCAAATCGGCGTGTACGTACCCGCTATCAAAAGAAAGATCATCATGTGATCAATCTTTTTAAGTATCGTGGTAGCCCGATCCGTCAGCGGCAGCATATGGTAGACCGCCGACGCGGAATACAGAAGCAGCAGCGTAAGCCCGAAAATCGAGACGCTGACCACGCGCC
Source organism: Clostridiales bacterium (assembly GCA_031265685.1). Lineage (GTDB taxonomy): Bacteria > Bacillota > Clostridia > Lachnospirales > WRAX01 > JAISCI01. The sequence continues at coordinate 2,880 of JAISCI010000104.1, read as the reverse complement.
ACGCGTCTCCCGTAACAACCGACAAATACACGAGCAGCGCCGTAACAGGCAGCGACAGCACCGCGAACGACAGATGCGTAAACGAGCTTACAGGGTCTTTGAAGCGCCGCTTATCGGCGGCCGGAGCCGCGCTCACGCGGCCGCCCCCAACAGCTTCTCGATCCGCCAGGCCGCCCGGGCGACGTTCTCGCGGTTCCCGAACGCCGTCAGTCTCAGGAACCCTTCACCGTTCGCGCCGAAGCCCGCGCCGGGCGTCCCGACGACGTTCGCCTCGGCAAGCAGTCGGTCGAAGAAAGCCCAGCTATCCCCGCCGGGGCATTTGAGCCAGATATACGGCGAGTTGACCCCGCCTGTGAACCATATGCCGAGCCTGCGGAGCGAATCGGCGACGACCGCGGCGTTGCCCATATAATAGTCGATGTTGGCGGCGGTCTGTTCGCGGCCTTCCGGCGTAAAGACCGCCGCCGCGCCGCGCTGGATTATCCAGCTCGTGCCGTTGTACTTAGTGGACTGACGGCGGTACCACAGCTTTTTCAGACTGACGCCGCCGCGCTCAAGCCCGCGCGGGACTACGGTGTACCCGCAGCGCGTCCCCGTGAAACCCGCCGTCTTGGACAGTGAGCAGAACTCTATCGCGCAGTCCCGCGCGCCGGGCACCTCAAATATCGAGCGCGGGAGGTCCGCGTCGCGGACAAACGCTTCGTAAGCCGCGTCGAACAGGATCAGCGCGCCGCGCTCGTTCGCGTAGTCCACCCACGCCGCCAGCTGTTCGCGGTTATAGACCGCTCCGGTCGGGTTGTTGGGCGAGCATATATAGATTACATCCGCCAGAAGCCCGTCGCCCGGCATAGGCAGGAAACCGTTGCCTTCGTTCGCCGCGAGAAACACGACGCGCCGCCCCGCCATAACGTTTGTGTCCACGTAGACCGGGTACACCGGATCGGGGATGGCGACGGCGTTATCCGCGCCCAATATATCAAGAATATTTCCGATGTCGCTTTTCGCGCCGTCCGATATGAATATCTCGTCGGCTCCGACGTCCACGCCGCGCTCGTTGTAATAACGCGCGACGGCCCCTCGCAGGAACGCCTCGCCCTCGTAATCGCCGTATCCGCGGAACGTCTCCGCGCGGCCCATCATCGCGGAAGCCTCCGCCAGAGCCGAGACTACGGCGGGAGCAAGCGGCAGCGTGACGTCGCCTATGCCCAGGCTGATTATATCCGCGCCGGGATGGGCGGCTTCATATGCCGCGCGGCGCCGCGCGACCTCCGCGAAGAGATAGCCTTCTTTAAGGTTCAGAAAATTCTCGTTAATTCGGAACAACCCGACCCCTCCTATATATCAATATACCCCTCAAAGACCTTGACCGCCGACCCGCGCATTATCACGCGCTCGTCGGTGTAATTGACGGTCAGTTCGCCGCCGCGCAGCGCCACGCGAACGTCCTCGCCTTTGGGGACGAAACCGTTCTCCGCCGCCGCCGCGACCGCCGCGCACGCGCCCGTTCCGCAGGCCAGCGTCTCGCCGCTGCCGCGCTCCCAAACGCGCATCGCGATCAGCCCCTCATTAAGAACCCGGACGAACTCCGTGTTGACGCGATCGGGGAAGAGCGGGTCATTCTCGAACCTCGGTCCGATTGCCGGCAGATCCTCCGCGTCGGGATTATCGACGAAAAGGACGCAGTGCGGGTTGCCCATAGATACGCACGTGACGCGGTACTCCCCGCCGGCGACCGGCACAAGCCGGCCCACTACCCGGTCGCCGTCCAGCGCGACGGGTATCTTCGCCGGAGAAAACTCGGCGGCGCCCATATCGACGGCGCACGTCAGCGTCCGGCCCTCGCCCGCGGCCAACGACAGCGCCTTCACGCCCGAGAGCGTCTCGATTGTCATCTCCGTTTTGGGGACGATCCCCTCGTCATATAAGTATTTAGCGACGCAGCGTATCGCGTTGCCGCACATCCTGCCTTCGCTGCCGTCGGAGTTGAACATCCTCATCCTGGCGGCGGCGGCATACGACGGGCATATCATGACGATTCCGTCGCCGCCCACGCCGAAGCGCCTGTCGCTCAGACGAACCGCCAAGCTCACCGGATCCGCCAGCTCCGTCTCCATACAATCGAAATATATATAATCGTTGCCGCAACCCTGCATTTTCACGAATTTCCGCAGCACGCCGCATCCCCCTAAGATTCACTTTGATGTATTATATCGCGGAGCGGATTATAAATCAAGCGGAAATAACGCGGAGAGTCCGCATGAGGATATATGTTCGTTGCGCTCCCGCGAAATTCGCTTGGATGAATTTTGCGCCGCATTATCGCATCGTATTTTCGCGTGACAGAATTTTGCATGAATTGAAGCATTATCGTGTGGACGAAGTTTGCGTGAACCAAGCAAACTTCTGTCAAACGATAATGCGACGCAAACTTCGCCCAAGCGAAAATGCTTCAAACCACGCGATAATGCTGTGAACCAAGCAAAATTCTGTCAAGCAAACTTCATCTTATGGCGGAAACGCGCGCGTCGCTCTTGAATAGTCGGGCAGGTCAGGGGTATCGCGGCCCCTTTCCCCCCTAAGAACCGTACTTGTCCCTTTCAGGACATACGGCTCAGGCACACTTTCATCCGATGGAACGCCTATACCATTTTATCCAGGCGGTTACTTTTGCTTTTGGCGGTATTGCCGCCTTAGCGGGAAACGCCCTATGGTATGCTATATGGCAAGAAATATGGACTAATTGAAGGTTTTTGTACTCATCTGTAAATGTCAACTGAAAAATCACCCACCCAATATAATTGAAAAATCACCCACCCCCAAAACGAAGACCGCTTAAATTCGCGCTTTGTTTTGGGGGTGGGTGATTTTTCAATTATATTG
>JAISCI010000095.1 GCA_031265685.1 Clostridiales bacterium | reverse complement strand
CGGTCACTCTTGCAAATCTGTACGTTTTATGTCATAATAAGCATGGGTGATTCGTCTGAACGCCAAACGCCACTTAATTACGGAAGCCGATTCGCGCGGCGCGGCGCACAAGTCGGGCGGCAGATATATCGCGTGATAAAGGAAATCTTCGAGCAGTCCGTATTCCTCCGGACGGATCGGGCGGACGCTATGCATTGTCCCGAAGCGCCCTCTCGGCTTCCCGCCGGCGGTCTTTGTCGGCTTGATCCGCGCGCTTGTCGTACAGCTTCTTGCCCTTGGCCAGCGCCACGTCGATCTTCACAAGACTGCCGGCGAAATATATCCGCGTCGGCACGACGGTGAATCCCTCCTTGGCCTTCTTCCCCGACAGCTTGTCGATCTGCCAGCGGTGCAAAAGCAACCGCCTCTTGCGCAGCGGATCGCGGTTGAAGATGTTCCCGTGGTCATACGGGCTGATGTGCATGTTGACTACGAACGCCTCGCCGCCGCGAAGCTCCACGTAGCTGTCGCGAATATTGCAGCGCCCCTGACGCAGCGACTTTACCTCCGTGCCGGCCAGCTCGACCCCCGCCTGATACGTCTCCTCGATGAAAAAATCGTGGTAAGCCTTCTTGTTGCCCGCGATCAGCTTTTCGCTCGTCCGTTCCTTATTCACGCGCTCACCACCCCTCGCGCTTTCTGTCCCTGTTCATCAGGGAATCGACCATATCCCTCGGCGGCCGCCCGCCGAACGCCACGCCGCAGACGGCGGAGATGATCGGCGTCTCCACGCCGTGTTCCCGAGCCAGCGTCAGCGCCGACCGCGCCGTCACCACGCCCTCGACCGTCGAGTGGACGGCGGCGAGCGCCTCGGCCAGCGGAACGCCCTGACCCAGCAGTATCCCGGCTCGGCGGTTCCGGCTGTGCATGGACGCGCACGTCACTATCAGATCGCCTATGCCGCTTAGCCCGCTGAACGTTTCGGGCTTCGCGCCCAACGCAACGCCCAGCCGCGCGATCTCCGCTATGCCGCGCGTCATCAGCGCCGCCCGGGCGTTGTCGCCGTAGCCCATGCCGTCGCTCATGCCGGTGGCCAGCGCGACGACGTTTTTCAGCGCCCCGCCCAGCTCCACGCCAGTTATATCCGTGTTCGCGTACACGCGGAACGCCGGACCTGAGAGCAGTTCCTGCAAAAACTCCGCGTCGGCGACAACGGGCGACGCCGCGACGTATGCCGTCGGCCCGCCCCGGGCGACTTCCTCGGCGTGGCCGGGACCGGACAGGCACGCTATCCGCGCCTTCGGCAGTTCCTCGGCGGCGACTATGGACAGCCGTTTTAGCGTATCCTCCTCGAATCCCTTGGACGCGCTGACGACGAGCGCCCCGCCCGCGACATAAGGCGCGAAGGCGCGTACCGCCGCGCGGAAACCCCGCGAAGGCACGGCGCATATGACGGTTTCCGCGCCGGACACCGCCGCCCCCAGATCGGATGTGACCGACAGACCGCCGGGGATCGACACGCCCGGCAGATACTCGGCGTTTTCGCGCGTCTCGGCCAGACGCGCCGCTTTCGCCGCGTCCCGGCCCCAGAGGACGGTCTCGCGGCCGGCGGCGGCCAGCAGCGACGCGAGAGCCGTCCCCCAGCCGCCCATTCCTATTACCGCCGTCTTAGCCAATCCGGCGCCTCCTCTTCCGGCCTCCAGCCTATAGTCTCTAGTTTCTAGCCTCCGGCTCCGGCTTCATTGTCGGGAAGAATATAACGTCGCGTATGCTGGGCGAATCAGTCAGCAACATCACGAGCCGGTCTATGCCCACGCCCATCCCGCCTGTCGGCGGCATACCGTACTCGAGCGCCGATAGAAAGTCCTCGTCAATCATGTTGGCTTCCTCGTCGCCCGAGGCCCGCAGCCGCTCCTGCCGCAGGAACCTTTCGCGCTGGTCGATCGGGTCGTTCAGCTCGGAATACGCGTTGGCGTGCTCCCTGCCGACGATGAACAGCTCGAACCGCTCCACATAGTCCGGGTTATCCGGCTTGCGCTTGGTCAGCGGGGATATTTCCACGGGGTAATCCATAACGAAAGTCGGCTGGATCAGATTTTTCTCGCAGTATTCCTCGAAGAAGAGGTTTAGAATGTCGCCCGCGCCGTGGGACTCCTTGTACTCTATGCCGTGTTCGCCGGCGGCGCGGCGAGCGGCGTCAAGCCCCGCGATAGCGGTGAAGTCCACGCCTGCGTGCCTTTTGACAAGCTCCGTCATCGTCGCCCGCTCGAACGGCTTCGACAGGTCGATCATGACGCCCTGATACTCGATAACCTCGCCGCCGGTAGCCGCGCGGGCCGCCCCGCGCACCAGATCCTCGCAGATACGCGCCATATCGCGGTAATCCGCGTAGGCCTCGTACAGTTCCAGCAAGGTGAATTCCGGGTTATGGCGCACGGATACGCCCTCGTTGCGGAAGACGCGGCCCATCTCGTACACGCGCTCCAGACCGCCGACAATGAGCCGCTTAAGCGGCAGCTCGAGCGATATGCGCAGAAACATCCCCATATCGAGCGCGTTGTGACGCGTCACAAAAGGCCGCGCCGCCGCGCCGCCCGCGATGGTCTGCAGGACGGGCGTCTCCACCTCAAGATAACCGCGCCCGTCCAGATATTCGCGGATCGAGCGGATAACGGCGGAACGCCGGACGAACGCGGAGCGCGTTCCGGGATTGGTAATCAGATCCACATAACGCTGGCGGTAGCGCAGTTCCTGGTCGCGCAGGCCATGGAACTTCTCGGGCGGCACGCGCAGGCTTTTGGAAAGCAACGTGACAGAGTCCGCTCGGATGGATTTTTCACCCTTGTGAGTGAGGAAGGCTTCGCCCTTGACGCCGATTATGTCACCGATGTCGAGCTTCCTGAACTCGGCGTACGCGTCTTCACCGACGGCGTCCCTGCGGATGTAGAGCTGGATACGTCCGTCGCGGTCGCGAATGTCGCAGAACGAGGCTTTGCCCATCACGCGCTTGCTCATGACGCGACCCGCGACGGACACCGTCTGTCCGTCGAGCCGCTCGAAACCGCTCTCGAAGTCGGCGGAACCGGCGGAGACGTCGAATCGAGCCGCCGCGAACGGATCCGCGCCCGCCGCCTGAAGCGTCGCCAGCTTTTCGAGCCTTATCCGGCGCTGTTCGGAGAGATCCGGCGGCGCGTCAGCGCCTTCCGGCGCCGCTGTTTCGTCAGACATTTCTATTCCCCTTACGATATTTCCAGAATTGTGTATTTATCTATCCCGTCCGGCGTCTCGACTTCCACTGTTTCCCCGACGCCGCGCCCCAGCAGCGCGTTCCCGAGCGGCGACTCGTTGGAGATACGGCCCTCGAACGGATTCGCCTCGACGCTCCCGACAATTCCGTACTCGACGTCCTCGTCATACACCTCGTCACGAAGCTTCACGCGGCTGCCCACGGATACCGCGGTTTTATCAAGCACATCCTCGTCGATGACCTCGGCGTTTTTGAGCAGTTTCTCCAGCGAGACTATACGTGTCTCGATCTCGGCCTGCTCTTCTTTCGCCGCGTCGTATTCCGCGTTTTCGGAGAGGTCGCCCTGGCCGCGCGCTTCTTTTATTTTTTCAGCTACTTCCTTGCGCCGGACGGTTTTGAGAACGCGAAGCTCCTCCTCGCGCTCCCGGAGACCGTCGTATGTGAGGACCGTTTTTTTCTCCGTCACCTGATCAGTTCCTTTCGCCATGAATTTTCGCATGGACGAATTTCGCGTGGTTCAAAGCATTTATGAATTTTACGTGAACCTCGCAAAATTACCTCATGTGTTCCAGCATAGTATAATGCCTGTCGCGCGCGTTGTCAAGGATATAAAAAGAAAGGGGCCGCTCGGCCACTCGCGGGACGACCGTTTCATAAACGCGCAGGGCTCGCTCATCTGAAGCCGCGATCCCCGGGGCGCGGAGAGATGAGGAAGTGTGATGTTAGTTTATTCATTTCGCCGCTTCAGTACATGAAATCAATGAAATATACATGGCTTCAGCGGATAATGTATGTTATAATATGTACTCTTTCCCGAACGCGCGCCCTCGCGGCTAATCCGTTTTCCGCAGACAGCGCCCTCTCTTGGAGGTTCCCGGCGTTTATGAAACGAACGAGATTAAACAACAACGGCGCGGCGCCGACCGCGTTTTTTTGCGCTGTTATGTTAGTTAGGCGAGCTGACGATATAGAATCGTTAATAAGGTTTGAGGAAGTGAGACGATGGAATACAAGCAAACTTCGGATACTCTGGCGGATCAGCTGTCGGAGCTTGACGAGACGGTGCGTCAGGTGCTTACGGCGGCGGCGGCGCTGCTCCTGGGGGCGCTGGCGGTCGGGCTGCTGGTCAGTCCGAATAAGATTGGCTACGGGCTGGGGCTTGTTCTGGGCGCGGTCGTGTTCGCCGGCAAACTGCTGCTTCTGCGGGGCGCCGTGGTAAAAGAGTCCGGTATGGCCGGCGGCGAGGCGAAGAATCACGCCCGGCTCACTTTCGCGTACCGGTACTTTCTTACGATGGCGGCGCTGGCGCTCTTCGCGGCGGTACCGTTTATCGACGCCGCCGGCGGGGCGGTCGGGCTTATGCTGCCAAGCCTGGCGCTGTACGCGGCGCGGCTTCGCCGTAAGCCGAAGGCGGTGGTCTGATGGAGCACGCGTTCAACAAATACCACTTCTCGATCCCCATCTTCGGGCAGGAGATATGGGTGACGGACACGCTGATCTCGTTTTGGATAATCGCCGGCGTACTTATCGCGGTTTCGCTGGCGGTGAGGCTCGCCCTGCCGCGCTTCAAGGCAAAACCGCGCGGCGTGCAGAACGTTATCGAGACGGCCGTGGAGATGATGGGCGGCATGACGGAAGGTTCGCTTCCGGACAAGAGCGGTCTGGACGGATGGTTTTTTGGGGTGATCGCGGTTCTGCTGCTGTGCAACGTGTCCGGTATGTTCGGCCTTCGCCCGCCGACGGCGGATCTTTCCTTCACGGCGGCCTTCGCCGTAACGTCGTTCTTCCTGATCCACTTTATGGGGATAACCCGGGCGAAGCGGCACTATTTCAAGGAATATGTGACGCCGAACGTGGTGTTCCTGCCGATACACCTGATCAGCGAGATCGCCGTTCCGCTCAGCCTCAGCTTCCGTCTGTTCGGGAACATACTGGGCGGGTTCATCATAATCGAGCTGATATACAGCATGGTGCCAGGTTTCATGCGGGCGCTGACGCCGGTTCCGTTCCATTTCTACTTTGATATGTTCGCCTCGGCGCTGCAGGCGTACATATTCTGCATACTGAGTATGACGTTCATCAAAAATAAATCAGTGGTTGAACATTAAGGGGGATAAGCATGAATCTGGATCCGCTCGCAATCGTAATGGGATGTTCGGCGCTGGGCGCCGGTCTGGCCGTCCTCTCGGGGCTTGGCGCCGGGGTTGGTATGGGGATCGCTTCCGGCAAGGCCGCCGAGGCTATCGGACGTCAGCCCGAGGCGCGAGGCCCGGTTATGACGGCTATGTTCATGGGTCTTGCCATGGCCGAAACCACGGCGCTGTACGGCCTTCTGATCGCTTTCCTGCTGCTTTTCGCCAATCCCTTCACAGGGAAGATGATCGAGCTTATCAGCAAGTAATACTAATCCCATTTCAAAAGACGGATAAAGATTTTTCAGCGCAAACTTTCGAGCCGCGCTGAAGCTTGAAATTTTTATCCGCAAATCCAAATGGAATTAGTATAAGGAGGCGGTGGTATGGTCCCAGTTATTCTCGCGGCGGAATCCGCCCGCGACACGCTGATCCAGCTTGACTCCCAGTTTCTTGTGCAGCTTGGGTTCATGCTGTTCAACGCCGTCGCGGCGGTCGGCATTGTCGCCAAACTGCTGTATAAGCCGGTGAGCGCGTTTCTGGCGGAGCGCGCCGAGCGCGTGGCCGGGGAGATCGACTCCGCGGAAAAGGCGAAGGCCGACGCGTCCGCTCTTAAGACCGAGCTTGAGGAGCGCCTGCGCCATGTTGAGAGCGAGCGCGAGGCCATCCTGTCCGAAGCCCGCCGCATAGCCCACGACCGCGAGGCGCGGATAATGGCCGACGCGAGGCGCGAAGCGCAGCTGATTACGGAGCGCGCCGCGATGGAGATAGAACGCGACCGTCTGCGCAGTTCCTCCGAGATAAGGCGGCAGATTATATCCGTAGCCTCCCTTCTGGCGGGGCGTTATATATCCGCGTCTATGGATGCGGAAGCGAGCGACCGCTTGGTTCGCGGCGCGATCAACGATTTGGGTGAGGCCGAGTGGATAAGCTGACGGCGGTGCGCTATGCGGGCGCGCTGATGGATATAGCGCTGGAATCCGGAAGGATGGCCGAAACGCTGGACGGAGCGTCGGAATTTATCCGCGCGATAGACGGGAGCGAGGAGCTTTCGTCCATGCTTGTTTCGGCGGACGCCGGCGCGGAGGATAAGATCGCCGCGCTGGAGAAAATCTTCGGCGGGCGCGTCTGTGAAGATGAATTTGCCCTGAATAGTGAATTTGCCCTGAATCCGGCAAATTCAGACCCGGCAAATTCAGACCCGGCAAATTCCTACATTATCGGGCTGGCCGCGGTTATGATCCGCAAGGGCCGCGCCGGGGGCATAACCGACGCTCTGCGGACGTTTGTCGATATGGCCGAGGAGCGCCTCGGGCGGACGCGCGCGCGCGTAGTCTCCGCCGTGCCGCTGTCCGAGGAGAGCGCCGCCGGGATCCTCCGCTCGCTACAAGCCAAGCTCGGAAAGGAAGTCTCTCTCTCCCGCGAGGTTGACCCATCGCTTATCGGAGGATTCCGGGTCGAGGCGGGCGGGCGCGTTTTCGACGCCACGATAAAGCGCGAGCTGGACGATATGAGGAAACACCTGCAGTCAATGCCTATCACAGGCGAGGCCGAAAGGAGCGAGACAGTCGTATGAACCTCAGGCCCGAAGAGATAAGCTCCGTGATCAAGGAGCAGATAAAGGGGTACAGGTCCCCCGCCGCCGTGCGCGAAACGGGGACCGTTATACAATCCGGCGACGGTATCGCCCGGGTTTTCGGTCTCACGGAGGCGATGAGCGGAGAGTTGCTCGAGTTTTCCGGCGGCGCCGTCGGCATGGCGCTTAACCTGGAGGAGGATAACATCGGCTGCGTTATATTCGGCGCGGCGCAAAGCGTAAAGGAAGGCGACTCGGCCGCGCGGACGGGGCGCGTCGCCGAAACGCCCGCCGGAGACGTCATGCTGGGGCGCGTGGTGGATGCTCTCGGACGCCCCATAGACGGCAAAGGCCCCCTCGGCGCGGCGCGGTTCCGGCCTATTGAGCGCGTGGCGCCCGGCGTTATCGCGCGGGAGGAAGTCAACGTGCCGCTGCAAACGGGCATCAAGGCTATCGACGCGATGGCGCCGATCGGTCGCGGCCAGCGCGAGCTGATCATCGGCGACCGGCAGACCGGCAAGACCGCCGTCTGTGTGGACGCGATCATCAATCAGAAGGGCAAAGGCGCGCTGTGCGTATATGTCGCCATCGGGCAGAAGGCCTCCACGGTCAGCCGTATTGTCAGCACCCTGGCGGAATCCGGCGCTATGGACTACACGTGCGTGGTAGTCGGCGGGGCCAGCGAATCCGCGCCCATGCAGTATATCGCGCCGTACACGGGCGTGGCCATAGCCGAGGAATGGATGGAGCGCGGGCTGGACGCGCTGATCGTATACGACGACCTGTCGAAGCACGCCGCCGCGTACCGCGCGATGAGCCTGCTGCTGAAGCGCCCTCCGGGCCGCGAGGCCTATCCGGGCGACGTGTTCTATCTGCACTCGCGGCTTCTGGAGCGGGCCGCGCGCGTCTCCAAAGATTTCGGCGGCGGATCGATAACTGCCCTGCCCGTCATAGAGACGCAGGCCGGCGACATTTCGGCGTATGTCCCCACTAACGTCATATCGATAACCGACGGACAGATATATCTCGAGACCGAGCTTTTCAACGCGGGCGTGCGCCCGGCCATAAACCCAGGGCTTTCGGTATCCCGCGTTGGCGGTTCGGCGCAGATAAAGGCGATGAGGAAGATCGCGGGGCCTCTGCGGCTCGAGCTGGCGCAATACCGAGAGCTGGCGGCCTTCGCGCAGTTCGGCTCCGATCTCGATAAAGACACGCAGGACCGGCTCCGCCAGGGCGAGCGCATTGTGGAGATACTGAAGCAGCCGCAATACAAGCCCCTGCCCGTTGAAAAACAGATACTCTCGCTATTCGCCGTGACGCGGAAATACCTGACGGATATAAACGTGGAGAAGGTTACCGACTTCGAGCGCAAGCTACATGAATACGCCGACGCGAACGCGCCGGAACTGCTGTCGGAGCTTGCCGAGAAGGGCGAGCTGACGCCGGAGATAGAGCGCGGCTTCGCGGAACTGGTCGAGACGTTCAAGGCGGGGTATGTTACGGCGTAACGCGGCGAGGGGTGCCGGCTTGAAAATGCTGATGGTACAGATTCTCGGCGCGTTGTGGCGGTTAGCCGCGATAGGCGCGGCCACGTGGGCGTTTATGATCGTTTGGGGCTTTTTGCTGATGGCACTGGGTTTTGCGGGCGCCTTTAATTGGCTCATCGACATTCTGTCCGGCAACGCGGTCGTTGCCTATTTATTTCTGCTGTGGTGTGTTTCGGCGATACTCTTTGCTCTATGGCTTTCATGGATTCTGAACGGGCGCAACGTGAAGTCGGCTCTGAAGTTCTGGGGCATATCGGCGGTTGTCTGCGCCGTGGGTTACTGCGCGTTTTGGGCCATCGTCTCAGTATTTGTCCGCGGCGGCGCTACATTTAATTAACTATTAAAGACGAAACCGGAGGCGGCGATGTGTCAAACGAACGCGACATAAAGCGAAGGATTAAGTCCGTCGGCTCGACGCGGCAAATAACCAAGGCCATGAATCTGGTCGCGGCAAGCAAGCTGTCCCGGGCGAAAGGCGCGATGGACGAGACGAAACCCTACACTGAGGAGATGAGGCGCCTGGCGGCGGCGATATGCGAGGGCGCCGCGGGGATCAGCCATCGGTACCTGACCGAGCGGCGCGAGAAGCAATCTGTTATAATCGTTATCGCGGGTGACCGTGGGCTTGCCGGCGGATACAACACCAACGTGTGCAAGGCGGCGCTGGAGCACATGGAGACGGAAGGCCGCGACGAATCCGTCATAGCCGTGGGTTCAAAGGCTCGAGATTTTTTCGTCCGCCGGCGCAAGCCGATCGAGCGGTCGTTCATCGGCGTGATAGACAGCCCGTATTACGGCGACGCGGCGGAAATCGGCGGACACGCGCTGACCGCGTTCGAGACCGGGGATACCGACGCGGTTTACCTGGCCTATACGCGCTTCCGCTCGCCGATAAGCCACGAGCCGGAAGTGATCCGCCTGTTGCCCGCGCGCGCGCAACGCGGTGGGCGCGACCGTCACACGGAGTTCGATTCCGATCCGGAAGCGCTGATTGACACTATTATTCCCAAATACGTGAACACCGTGATCTACAGCGCGATGCTGGAGGCGTCGGCGTCGGAGCAGGGCGCTCGCATGATCAGCATGGACGCCGCCACCGACAACGCCGACGAGATGATAGAGGGGCTTACGCTGAAATTCAACCGGGCGCGGCAAAGCGCGATAACGCAGGAGATAACGGAGATAGCCGCCGGAGCGGATCTGGGATCTAGAAGCTAGAGGCTAGAAAGAGCTTAAAACCTTTGGGAATTTTACCCGAATCCGGCAAATTACTTGGGAACGTGAGAGAGCGGGGCGGGCTTGGATAAAAAGACGAAGATATTTATCGCTTCGCTGACGCCTTACGCGATTGGCATTGTCGCCTCAGAGTTGTTTAATTGGGATATTTTCATGTTCGCTTTTTACGGCGGATGGGTTCCGATTGTGCTGCTTATCGGCTATCAGATATGGTTTATGCTCGACTTGTTTAACCGTAAGGAGAAGCCGGTCTGGCGCGGGCCGGACGGCGAATTGAGTTTCGTTAAACCCGAAACGATAGTTGACGCGGTGTCCGAGATCAAGGAGAATGCCGCCGAACCGCCGCCCGTCAAGACGGGCAAGCGCGTAATCGCGGGCAAGGCGCTGCTGTGGATTTCGTTCGCTCCGATAACGTTGCTGATGGTGAGGTCGGTTGTTGTGATATTCACGGGGCTGAGGTATTCGTGGTTTATTTCCTCGTATACCGTTTACGGCGGCGAAGCTTTCCGCACGTCCATGTTTCTCGGAGTACTGTTTATGACA
>JAISCI010000089.1 GCA_031265685.1 Clostridiales bacterium | reverse complement strand
CGGGTCAAGCATCAAGATTTTCTTGGCGTTATCGGCGCGGTTATCCAACGCGCCCAAGCCCTTGGGAAATCCCGTTGCCTCGGCATAGAATACGCCGATAACCGAATTAAGAAGCGCGTGGCACAATTCAAGATTTACCGAATCAGTAAGCGGCTTGAAGCCTATCGCCCGCTGGTTAATCTGCGCGGGTTCGTCAAGCAAGCCGTAGAAAATCCTACGTTCGGGATTCATTCCTGTGAATAAGCGTATCTTCTCGCTACCAGAAAAACTGCCGTTGCTGAGGTTCATCCAAAACGTGTCCTTGTTCGGCACGGACTGGTTGATATGTCCTTTGTATCGGTCAATCCATTCAAGCGTTTTCCGATGCCCAAGCGCGGTCAATTCCGCAATGGTTTTCCCGCAGACAAATGAGTCGGTATCAGGTTGAGCCGTAAGATAATCCGCACTTTTCGCGCTCTTGAAAACACGCCCGACGTACTCGCGGTCAATGTTGCTTGCGTTCTGCAAATAGTAAATCTCGTCCTGCCCGGTTTTCATACCGCGAAACACGTCAAACAAATCGGTTACAGAGCAGAGAACACCCTTGGTTTCCGACAGCCAATCCACGTCATAGAAGAACGAGTTCAAGACGATGTTCATATCGAGTAGATTTTCAATTCGCCCAAGCGTATACGGCTTGAACGAAAACAGCTCTGGCGAGAGCATCCTTTTCAGCTTGATTGAATCTATAATCTGCGCCGTGTCATCTTCTGATAATTCGGACAACGCTTTGTGGATAAGCCCAAAATTAACCGTGTGGGTTTTGTCCGGTGCTTGCGGAATAGGCTTGTTTTTCAAGAACAGCATAAGCGTGATAACATCAGCATTGTCAAACCATTTGCCGTTTCCGCTTGCGACGACGCTCTCAACCGAATAATAGTGGTTCAGCACGCGGAAGAACTCCTGCCCCGCCAACGCGCCGAGCCACGAATTTGACGTGATAACGGCTACGCTTGCGTTATCGGCAATCAACCCGTGAACGTGGAGCAAAATCGCCTGATACAAATCCGCTCTGCTCGACAGATTGAATCTGCTTTCACTACGGACGCGTTTCAATACCGTCGAGATGTTAACGCTTTCTTCGCGCCCCTCTTGGTCAAAGGCAACGAACGGTAAATTGGAAATCACGCTACCCCATCTCGGAAGTCTATACAGCCGCTTATCGCCGCTTTGCGGGTCGGTAATCTCAACTTCTATGTTCTCCCGCAAGTCAAAAGTGTTTGAGCGGAATAACAAGCTCGGAAGATTGATTGCGTCCGCTCTCGTCATAGCGATGTTCGATACCTGCAACGCAAAAGAGGATTTGTCGGCGGCAAAGGTTGTCGAGTAAGCGTTCTCCACACCGATTATCTTTTCTTTCGCCGACAGCACCTCTTTGGCGATTGTTCCCGTTCCGCAGCAAGGGTCAATCGCGGGGGCGGTCAAATCGGCAATGCCCGATTTGACGAGTATCTCCGCCAGCTTTGGCGGCGTGGTAAACACGCCCGCCACATTCCGCTTGAACTGGTTGACGCTGTTTTCTAGAACGGACTGCAACGCGGTTTGCGGCAGTTGCGTCAATCCGTTTTCAGACAAAAATGCGTTATAATCTGTCAAGTCCGTCCACGTCGCAACGGGCAAAATCTCGCTGTATGGCACGGCTTCAAAGATGTTGAAGAAGTCGCATTTTGCCGTAATATCCACAAACACTAAAAGCGCATCCGTAGGCGACATATCCTCGCCAATCGTTTCAACAATCGCCGCAGGGTTATGGCTACCCTTAATCATGTTGGCGAACGTGAATTTGTTAATCCAGTTTAGCAGAACATACTTGGCGTATGCCGATACGGGTTCGCCCCGTCAAATTTATACTCCTTCTCCACGCCCCGCCACCACGCTGAGACGTGCGCCGCGATTACGGTGTTTGTAACGCTTGCGTTTTGGATATGCTCCGCTGTAATGTTCTTGTTGCGCTTGATAAGTTCTGTAAAAATCGAATCGGTAACGATGTCTCCGATTTTTGCCGGGCGCAATTCGCCCGAAACGAAATAGCCGTTGAGTTCAAGAAGAATGTCGCCAATCAAGGTTTCCCAATCGGTTCTGTAGGTAACCACGTCCGACCGCGTATGAATATGGCTCGTCCTGTTCCATTCACGCGCCTTATTCCAAACGCCCGCGCTCTTGATATAGAGAACCCCGAACGTGAAATTCCAAATCACGCAACTATTCACGCCGAGAACGTCTGCCTTGCGCTGAGCGTCTGCGATAAACGTCGAATCGGTAATCGGCACATCGGGCATCTTGATTTCCCAACCCTGCAAAACCTGTGTTCGGGTACTGTCCCCGTACACAAAAACATCGGGGAACATTCGCTGTTGCCCCGTGTTGAGTGTACTTTCGCCGCCGATAGACTTGATTTGCCAAGTGTTGCGCTTGACTATCGCATCCATCAGCTTAATGAGTTCAATCGCCTCACTGCGCTCGTTATTAACTTTTGCGAAAAGAGCCATACCATTACCCTCCAAAGCCAGCAATCAGCGGACTGACGTAGATACTTTCTCTCGTGTTATTCGAAAGCGTTTGCCACGCCTCACATAACCTTTTTTCGGCGACACCTATATAATCAATCTCGCCGCGCTTGAACAGAGCAACGTCCTCATTCTTCTCAATGCCTATAAAATTCCTGCCCTCCAACATAGCCGCCGCCAAGAACGAACCACTCCCGCAAGTGTTGTCAAGAACGACATCGCCGGGCTCGGTATAGGTTCGGATAAGATAGCGCCCAAGTTCTACAGGCTTTTGCGTCGGGTGAACGACCTCACCCTCTGATTCGGCGGTCTTGACGTATATTATATCCGTAGGATAGCGCTCACCGTCACTATGGACGTGAACAGGTTCAAAATCGCCGTAGCAACCGCTTAACTGATTCTTCCTCACGCCTTTGTCGTAAGCCGTTCCCTGCGTCATCTGCGGGTGATAGGTAGGTTGACGCTGATAGAAAACGCACACGTCCTCGTGCTTGCGGAGCGGCTGTTTTTTGGCGTTTAGGAAATTCGTGGGCTTAGACTTCTCCCATACCCACTTGTACTTAAACAACTTCTCCTGACTTAAAATTAGCTTCGCAGTAAAAACACCATGCGAAGTTAACGCGATAACGCCGTTCGCCTTGACGATACGCAGATACTGCGCCCACAAATGGTCAAGCGGGATATAGCTGTCCCAAGCGTTCTGCGTCATTCCATACGGCAAATCGCAAAGTACCATATCAACCGAATGGTCGGGAATGTCCTTCATTTTTTCAAGACAGTCAGCCTCGAAAACGCGGTTCAGTAACTCCCTGATACCGAGCGCAACTTTGCGTTCAGCCGAGAGCGGCAGAACAGCCGCCGAAAAATATTCAAGTTGCGTTTGTTGCGCCATTGGCGTATCGGCAACAGCCAATCTATTTAGCGTCAAATCAGTTCCCCCCTTGAACCGTTATGGGCGTTGCTATCACGGTTCGGTCGATTTCCATTATATCGGTTATATCGCAGTTAAGCACATCGCATATCCTCAAAAGAATATCGGTGGTCACATTCTCACCCTTGCCGAGTTTGGCCATAACCGCCGTGCTGATTCCCGCCGCAAGGCGCAAATCTTTCCTAAACATTTTCTTGTCTATCAGCAGCTTCCACAGCTTGTTATAACTGACAACTGACATACTCACACCTCGCATTTTCGACATTTACCGGGAACCGCCGTTCAAAAGGATACAGCTTCGCCACGGAGACGCACTCCCGAATTTTTTCGGTGCGCCGAGCCGAGCATCATCTCCGCGCCTCCCGCGTCGTGAAATGAGGTGGTATCTCTGCCCTCTAACGTGCCTACCACGGCGTTATATAGCCGCTCATCAGGGTCAAGGTCCGCCATCAAAGCTAACTATTATATAGTATAACATATCGCTTAGCGATTGTCAATAGGAAATTTGAAAAAGTAAATCTGACTTTTCACTTAGCGAAATCGGATGGCGGTTGAGAAAAATTCTTGAATTTTTTCTCAAAACCCCTTGACAACACTTCGCAGAAGTTATGACGCGATACTCGGAAAAACGTGAAAACCCGTGTTTATGCGGCTTCGGTCGGTGGACTTATACGCGCTTGCACGGGCTTACGCTCGCTTTTTTCGCTTTATGGCGATAAAAAAGCGGTTGTCCGCGGAGATTCCGGCCGCTTTTTGCCGTGTGCGGAACACGATAATAAATGCCGATAACTAAAGCATAGCGTCAGGAGGGGGAGAACAATGAACAATGAACAATGAACAATTAATAATTAACAATGGAAAACATAAAACCATAAAAAAGGTCGGAGCGGCGGTTTTGGCGTTTATCCTGGCGATTGGGAGCGTCCCGGCGGGGGGCGTCTCGGCGGCGGTTAAGTATTCGCTTAACGCGCGCTTCGACAATAAGCTGACGCCGGGCAAGACGAACACCATACCGACGCTGGCGAGCGGGGGGCTTGGCCGGCTTACCGGGTCGGAGGCGCTGATCGAGTGGGCGTTTCAGAACCCCGACGGCGTGCCGCTGGACGTCGGCGCCGCGCTGCTGCAATACCCCGTCGGCGACGGCAAAGTCGCGCAGCTGACCGTGGCCAAGTCCGTCGGCAAAGCGACGGTCGATTTTGACGTGTACGACGCGGGCGGCGCTTTCGACACTATCGCCGGAGGGCGGCGGCTCTACCTCGATTCGGCCACCGACGCCTTCAATGGGGACTACTACATACATTCTCCGCTGGGCGGCGGCGAGCGCTGGGTCAGCGTCTCGTCGTTCAACAACATCGACTCGGCGGCCGGATACTACGCCGATAAGTCAAGCGCCAAACCGCGTTTCGCGTTCAACCGGGGGCAGGGCTTCTCGTTCAAGTTCGCGAACCAGACCGTCCATTTCCTCTGGGACGCGTCGGCTGATATATTCTACGTCCAGTCGGACGCGTTCGCGCCAGGTCTGGTGTTCCCGGTGTCGCTGTTCATCTCGCGGCAGGTCAACCCGGCGGTGTTCCCGGCTCCGGCTCAGATTAATGTGCTTACGGGCATACCGGCCTCGGACATCACATCCCGGCCGCTCTCGAACGGGCGCGATCTGAGCTACACCCTGAAGCATACCGGAAGCGACCGCGAGGAACCCGCCGAAAGCCCGAACCTGATGGAAGTATCGATAAACATACCGAGAGTTTGGGACGAGGTCTCGGGGGCGTTCGTGACCGCTCCGGCGGACAGACCGGCGGTCGAGCTTAAGCTGACCCTCAGCAACAACGTAACCCCGGCGCAGGTTATCATCGACAACATATGGGATCCCGGCGCGGGATGTTCGGCTTCGGGCGCGGGATTCTACGGCGGGGCCGCCCCGGCGCGCGCCGGCGGCAAAATAACGTTCACGCTGGGCAAGTCCGACGCCGAGGGTCTGCCTTACGGGCGTCTCTATGAGGGCATGAGCGGTTTCGGGATGCCGCCGGGCACGGGGGACTACGTGTTCAACAGTTCCGTGATCGGCTACGGCGTGTTTTACACATTCCCAAGGTACCAGGTCGCCCTGATCGGCGACGACTACTATGCCGTCGTCGATCCGTTCCAGGGGTACAAGGGGTATTACCGCCTGCTTGTTGACAGGAACAAATCCGTCACGGTCTATTCGGACGGCGTTAATCCGATCTATATGCCGCTGGCGCTCGACGCGGCCTCCGGGTTCATCCACTACTACCAGGTGCTATTCTCGCCCGGCGTCACGTTTGAGTCCGCCGGGGCGGTCGTCGTGCAATCGCAGGAGATGCACCACGAGGCGGGCGACGAGAGCCTGTCGGTAGGGGCGGCGAATAATTTTACCATACTCAGCCGCCGGTTCATACCGCTCGACGAGCTTTCGCCGGATCCCGACCGCGACTTCAAGGGCGAGCTGAAGCTGGAGCTGCGCTGGGAGATCGCGCGCGAAAACACCCTGCGCAAGATACTCGAGAGCGCCGACGATGGTATTATGGAGATAACCTACGACGTTTACAAAACCGTGGAGCCATACGCGGCGAAGCCGGACGGCACGCCGGACTACTCCGCGATAACCGTACTCGACTCCGTAACGCTACGGCTGGAGCTGGAGCCGGGCGGCGACATATCCGTGTCGTATTCGGATACGAACGGTATGCTCGACCCGGACGGAGTTCCCCTGAAACGTTACCTGACGGGGAACAACGTCAACGCGAACGATCATCGCGTGATACAGCCCGTCGTCGATGTGGTGTCCCGGGCGTATGTCACGCTGACCACCGTCGCGGCGGACAAGGACGCGCCGAATCTGGCGGCGCCGGTCTCGGACATCGACTTTTTCTATCCCAATATATATTTTCTGAACACCAAACCCGTGCGGATCGCGCTCAACCGGGGCGGCAGTCTCGTGGACGACGCGCTGACCGTCGGCGAGTCGCTGTACGACAGCATGACGCTTGACAGTTTCTCGCGGCTCTCCCCGCCGCCTCCGCAGAACCCCGCCGCATCCGCTTCCGACGTTATGGCCGCGCTCGGCGTGTCGTGGCTGGTTCCGGGACGGCAGATCAGGGACTATCTCGACGGCTCGTATAAATACGACCAGTCCGCCGTGACGTTCGACTTGTTCATATCCCAGAAGGAGGACGGCGTGAAGCGTCTCGCGGACGCGGAACGCGAGGAACGCGCCTCACCGCCGGCCGTGGCCGCCGCGTTCGATACGCTTTGGGACGGCTCGAGGCTCGACATGTCCGCGCTCACGGCGGACCTGCGGCGCGGGGACACCGTCGCGGTAACCGGTATTCCGATCTCAACCGACGCGGCCGTCATAGCCGAGGTGCTGGACGGGGCCGCTCGGACGGCGGATTGGGAGCTGGCGAACCTCGATAAGAACCAGCGGTACTACTTCGCGGCGCATACGCGCGCGGACTTCTATACAGGCGGCGCTCTGAAAAAATCCGCGTATTCCGAGCTGACGGGCATTTTCGGCGAGGTGACGCGCGGCGACGAGGACAAACCGTCAGAAGGCGACAAGACGCCGCCCGCGCCGTCGCTGTCGCTGGCGGAGACCGGACTTTCGAGCGCCGTAATCTCGTGGCCGGCCGTGACGGAGCCGAACGCCGCCGAGAACGGCGTGTCATACGCTTACGAGATTATCCGCGTTACGGGCGGGGCGCGCTTCACGGAAGCCATGCTCAACTCGCGGCTGACGCTCGACGAAACGTTCGGGCGGCTATCCGGCCCGGACAAGATGAAGCTGCGCACGGACGGCGGTATGCCGCCGGGGGTCGCGTTCGATCAGGCGTCGGATCCGCTCGCGCTCACGGACGCTTCGCTCGCGCCGAACACGCTCTATTTCTACTACGCGCGTACGGTCCGGACGACGGCGTCCGGGGAGATGCTGTCGGTCTGGAGCGAGATCGCCGTGACGACGACGCCCGTCAAGCCGCCGGAGAATCTCCGCGTGGTCCGTGACGACGGCAAGATCGACAGACAGCGCGCTTTCATTATAGAATGGGACGCTCCGATAACCGACTTGGCGCGGCTTGGGCAGCAAATCAATTTCGAGCTGACCGTGACGCGCGGCGACGGCGAGACCGGCGTTCCTATGACGATACCCACCGCGGACCTGGTAAGCCGCCCCGCGGGGCGCGACGGCTACACCACGTTCCGGTACGCGGTGACGCGGATGTACGAAGGCGGGCAGTGGTCCGCGCTGGCGGCGGGGGAACTGTACGCCGCGCGGGTGCGGATCGCGGACGCGGATAACGGGGACGCTTCGGCGTGGAGCAACACGGCCTACGCGCGGACGGAGACGGATCCCGTTCAGGACGCGCGCGACGACAGGAAGAACGTCTGGCTGGGGTATCTGGCGGACGAGCTGAATAAACTGAACGACAGTTACTGGCGGATAACGGAGAGCGGGAAGCGGCAAACGGCTTTCGCGCGGCCGGACCGCTTCGCCGAGCTGCTTACGCGGTCGGTCGGCTCGGCGGTGGAGCTGCCGTCGGGCGGAGATTCGCTCCGGTGGTATATACCCGATTCGGCGCTGTCGAAGGCTGATCTCGCGAACATGGGTTTTGCCGCCGAGCGGGACGGCGCGTCTCTGCGCGTCCAGCCCGGATCGATACCGCGGCGGGAAGGGCTGTCGGACTGGTACGCGCTGATCGAGTTCTCGCGCCGGGATTACGGCGGAAGCGTCGCGGGTTCGCCCGCGCTGAACGGCGTTGTGACGGTTTCCGTCAGCATAGTGGCCGCCAGGCGTCCCACGTCCGAAACCGACGCGCTGGTATCCCAAGGGATATTCGACGCGCTGGCGGACTATATCAAGGATTCGGGCTATGGCGACAAGCTATCCGCGCTGATCGAGAAAGACGCCGACGCGCTGGTCATATCGGCCTACGTGAACGGGGTAATCGCGGACGCGGGCGCCGCCGCCGAGAAAGCCGCGCGGCGCGCGTTCGCCGCGGATCTGGGCCGGGCCTACGCCGCCGAGACGCTGGCCAAAGCGTTCTACATCGGACAGGATACGGGTGGCGCGGCGTCCGGATACCGCTGGGAGTACGGATATTGGCGCAAACAGGCGACGATACTCTCGGCGGGGACGGCGCTTGTACAGACCGCCTGGACGGGTGAATTCGCTTTCGCGGCGGAGGGCGGCGGCCTGCCGGAGATCGCCGCGAAGTACGGACTGTCGGAATACCTCGGCTCGGACGCGAATAAGCCGCTTTCGGGATGGATGCTGTCGGGCGCTACCGCTCTGCTGACAGGGATGAAACCCGGCGGTGATCCGGCGGCGCACCTGAAGTCGAAGGGTTATAGCCTGGCTCTAAAAGACGCGGACGCGGCGGATTTCGAGAGGACGCTCCACGCCGTCATGGCGGTGTTCGAGATCAGGACGGGCGCGAGAGCGGCGGGAGTCGTGATTACGGATTACGGGCAGATTAACGGCGTCCGCAATCTGGACGCGTGGTATAAACCTTACGTGAGAGCGGCTTACGCGCTGGGCGCGGCAAGCGGCGCCGCCGACGCCAAGGCGGGCGTCACGGTCGGGGAGTATCTGGAGATGCTCGCGCGCGTGAAGGATAAGGCGAAACTGTAGACTGGACTAATCCCATTTTAGAAGACGGATAAAAATTTTTCAGTCCGCGCTGAAGCTTGAAAAATTTTTATCCGCAAATCTAAATGGGATTAGTAAACTCGGAGGCGGCGCTTATATGAGAACAAACAGCAAGCGGCCCGGATCGAAGGCGCTCGCTTTCGCGCTGGCGCTGATACTGGCGTTCCCCGCCCCGGCGGCGGTGTTCGCCAATTACCAAAGCCCGGTGGTGGATTTCACGCTCACGGACTACTCGCCGGGCGACTACCGCGACGCGGGTACGTATCAGATCAACGCGCGGTTCGTTGTGCCGCGCGATTCGTCGCGGGCGGAGACCGCCGCGCTGGACGGCGCGGTGATCCATCCGCCCGCCGGCTACGACCTGTATTGGCTCAACGCGACAATGGGAGAGTCCTACGACGAGTCGCGTAAGACGACATGGGCGGCGTCGGCGGGAGACCCGGCCGTAATCAACAGGACGATCACGCCGGAGCTAAACTTCGGCGGCATATACATGTACAAGGTGGTGCCGTGGCATCTGCACGAGTATCCGAACCCGCAGTACAACCCCGTGACCAACCCTGTGCCGACGGCGCTGCGTCGCGCGCCGATGGAGTCGCCCGAGCTGACCGCCGAGGCGCTGTTCCTTTCGGACATACGGCTGACGGCGGAAGGCACGGACGCGGCGCTGACCGTCGAATGGGACAACCCGACGTTTCGTGGGGCGGACCTGTTCACCAGCTACAGGTTCTATTACGCGTCGGGCGGCTCCAACGCCGTCCTTTCGGACATCAGCTCGAGCTTCGAGGTGAGCGCGAGGGATCCGGCTCTGATCAGGACGCAGACCGGAACGCTCCGCTACACGCTGTCCGACCCGAACATCAGCGTCGGCACGCAGTACGCGGTCAAGGTCGTGCCGATGTACAACGGCCGCCGCGTCACCGACGCCACGCTGACCGTAACCGCCGGCGGCAGGCAGTACCCGCTCACGTCGACGACGCGCGAATACCGTTTCGACGATCTGAACGTCCGCCCGGGGCTGACGATAACCCGCGAGGGGCGCGACTTTCTGCGGCTCACGTGGAACAGCTACCTCAACACGATGCTCAACGTCGATTCGGTCGTTATCTACAGGTCCGATACGCCCGATTTCAAGAACGCCGAGAATATCGGGCGCATCGACAGCCCGTCCGCCAAGCGGATCAATTTCTTCCTGACCGACAGGCTGGACCGGACGATGTACTACAAGGCCGTCATCTACTACATCAACCCCGGCGAGACGACGCCCGTGCCGCTCGAGACTGTGATAGCCGCCTACAACCCCGCGCACGAGTCGTTCGCGCCGACAAAGCCGACGGTGCTCGCGTCCGAGGACAGCGACAGTCCGCCATACTCGGTCGAGCTGACGTGGGAAGCGTTCGTCCGGCGCGCTTACGGCGATTATGAGCGCTCTCTCGCGGACGCCGCCGGCGACATCATCGACAAGGAAATAGTCTACGATATTTACGTATCTGACGATCTCTCCGTGATGGATACGGCGAATCCGGTGTTCATGGCGGCGAAGATCGTGGATTCGCTGCCGGCGTCGGCGCTGCGCCAGTCCGTGTGGGCGGCGAAGCCGGCTTACTCGTACACCGTCTCGCGCTACGCCGTCCGCGACGCCAACGGCGCGTTCCAGATAAAGGATATGACGGACAACCGGGTGTACTACTTTATGATAATCGCCCGCAGGACAAGCGGAGAGACGTCCGCTCCGGCGTACTGGGCGCACTGGTACGCCCCGAAAGAGACGATAATCACGCGGCCCGAGACGATGGCCCGTCCGCCCCTGACCGTCAAAGACGTATCGAAAACGTCGGTCACGATCGCGTGGGAAGAGAAATGGTACGAGGTGTACAATCCCGCCGACGACAAATGGTATTCGTCCGTGGCGGCGAACGAGGGCGGCGGGGCCGAATTCGGGGACGCAGCCGGCAAGGACGCGCTTCGTCTGGCGGGCAGCGCGTATAACCTCACTTCCCGGCCCGAGGACGGATACGCCCTAATCCGCGCGGCGATGGCCCAGGCGGGCATATCCGCGCCCGAGACGTACCCGATACGTTTTATTGATATAACCGGCTCCAGCTATGAGCTGAACGCCGCCGCGTTTGACTATATCATGGGACGCGGAGGTTATGACGCTTACCGCGGCTCGCTGGCCGAGACCGACTGGACGGGCGTACAGCCGGCGGCGGTCGGAGCCGGGATGGAATACACTCTGACGGCCACAACCAGCCCGGCGCTCGAGGCGCTCTCGCCTAACACAGCCTACGTAGCGTTCCTGCGGCCCTACCGCGTCGCGCCCGACGGCACGAAAACGGCTTACTACCCGAATTACGCCGCCGCGACGACGCTGGCCGACAGGCCGGACATAACCATAACGCCGACCGTACCCGTCCTCGAACCCGTCTCCGCCGAGGATACGGCGCTGACAGTGCGGTTCCCGTATATGTCCGAGCTGGATTACGAACTGTTCCACGCCGAGCTGATGAGCGCGTATCCGGACGGCGGCGAGGGGATAACGGCGGCCGACCTCCTCAAAAACGGCGAAATACGCCAGGACGGCGGCAAACGTTATATGTATTTCACGATAACGGGGCTGTTCCCGGACACGCTGTATTACGTGTGGGCGCGCGCTTCGTCCGGCGAGGCGAAATCCGACTACTCCAACCCCGTCTCGATGAGGACGACGCCGATAAGACCGCCCGCTCCGCCGTCGGGGCTGGGTTTGGCGTCGGCGTCTCACCTGGACGTTTACAACAAGGAGAACGGCACGGAATATAAGCCGAAGGACGCGGATTACCTGATAATCGAGTGGCTGCGGGACGTGAGCGACGCGGGAACCTCAGACGCGGAGAGAACCGCCGGGTGGCTTCCATCCGACAACATCGGGGAGTTCCTGATGGCGCGTTTCGGCGATCTCGCCGCCAACCGGACGTACTATATCCGCGCGAAGACCGTTCTGACCGTCGCCAGGGACGGAGCGGTGATCAAGTCAGTATACAATTACGTCGTCCAGCTTTCGGACGATCCGGCGTTCGCCGACCCCGTCGAAATCACCGTACCGCCGGCCGCGGCGGCGACGGGCAAGGCGCTGACCGCCGAATCCGACTGGTGCCAGACGGTGCGCGTAACCACCGGCACAAGCTCCGGCGAGTACGACGGCGACAAGAATCCCGAAACCTATCCGATGCCGGGGGACGACTTCGAGACGCTGTACGACGCGGCGACGGACACGCTGACAGCGCGGTTCCGCGCCGACGGCAGGGGAGCGGACGGCCTGAACGACAACCGCGCCGATCAGCGGCTCGTCTCGTCGCTGATCGCGAGCGGCGCGTATACGCTGTCGGCGGATCTCTCGAGTTACAAAGGCCGGGCCGTCACGAACGCCGTCCTCGATATGCCGTGGTCGATAATAAAGGCGCTTTCCGCGCGGAAGATAAAGCTCGAGTTCACGCACGGCCAGACTACGCTGACCTTCGCGCCGGGCTTCGCGGAAACCGCATCAGCGCTAAACGGGCTTACGGACGTATCGCGCGTTAGGATCGCCGTCTCCGGCGCGATCGGCTCAGTCCCGGGGCTGGAGACGGGCGAGCGGTACGGTTCGGATCCGAAGCGCGTCGCCGTCACGGTGGGACCGGAGCGCGCGGGCGTGCTGGCCGCGCCTGTTTCCGTCGCGATGAAGGCCGGCAGTTTCTACAATTCCGATGGCTACAACGCGGCGATGTACGCGTCGGGCGGCGCGTGGGCGGCAATGCCTGCCTACTACGACGCGGCGTCGAATACGCTGACCGCGCGGACGCGGGTCCTTTCGGCGTTCGGCGTCATCGTCAAGCCCGCGCCCCGGGCGTACGGCGGCAGCGACCAGGATTTGAAGGCCGTCGTGGCGCGTATGGCCGTCACGGGCGGGCCGTTTAACCTCTCCGCGCCCGCCGGGGCGAACGTCGTCAACGCGGCGCTCTCGGCGCTGGCGTCCGGCAAAGGCTCGGCGAACCTGTCCGCGACGGTTCCGGACGCGGAGCTTGAAAAGCTGCGCAAAGCCGGGCTGTACGTAGCCGCCCCCGCGACAAGGGCCGCCGCGTACGCCGCCTTCGACAGGCTGCGCGGGATAGCCGCGGGACGGAAAATAGTTTCGGCGCCGCCGGACAGGCCGGGCGACGCGCTGACTTACGCGGAGCTGTTCCGGCTGGCGCGCGAAGCGCTTGGGTGATTGATTTGGATGGTACCGTCCTTGGATTTTGCTTGATGAAATCTCGCGTGATTCAGGCGAAATCCAGGTATGGTTGTATTTGTCAACCGAAAATCCCGCCACCCGTTATAATTGAAATATCCGCCGACCGAACAAACAACACAGTGATCAGACAAACTGTGAGCAGCGGGCGTCGGATCTTAATTATAATGGG
>JAISCI010000087.1 GCA_031265685.1 Clostridiales bacterium | reverse complement strand
ATTATAATTAAGATCCGCCAGCCGCTACTCACAGTTCGCCTGATCACGGCGTTTTTTGTTTGGCTGGTGGGTTTTTCAATTATAATGAGTGGTGGATTTTTCGGTTGACAAATACATCTGCGGCTTTGTAACCGAAAAGCTGCTTAAACGCTGGTCGTCGGAGCAGATTTCGGGAAGGCTAAGGCTTGAAAAACGTGGCTTCACAGTCTCGTTTAGCAGTATTTACCATTGGCTCGCGGACGGTCTGCTGCCCCGCTCTGTCGAGCTGAAGGCGAACCTTCGGTGCTCCGCAAACGCAGAAAGCCGAAGAAAATGACGTTTCGCGCCGACGCGAAAAGCATCCGGCAGCGGGCGAAAACCGTGTTAGTTTCTGTCACGGCGTTATAACGCGTTTGCCAAAAAACACGCTAACCCTCACGTCGGGGCCGATTTTGGGTTTTCTCGATAGTTTGGTACAGGTCTGCCCATCAATTGTCATTTAATTTGCGTGCCGCTATTTCCGCCATATCCCGCGAAATCCCGTCATATCCCGGTTTATCCCACTTGCATACGCTCTTGGCGTCACTCAAACTCGATGACTAGCGACTAGAATAGAGGCGTTCTTCCGCTATGGCGATGAATTTCGGGAGGTGCGCGGCCAATGAGCGATTACAGCATCTACAAATACATCCGCCTTTCGATGGACGACGCCAAAACGGACAGCGTGAGCATCGAAAATCAAAGGCTGCTCTTGAACAGAATTCCCAGCCCCGTGAACTCCCCCAAGCCTGGCGGAATATGCTGATAAATATTGCGGATTGCCGGGGCGCGCCGCGACTCGTCCCGGCTTTTCCCGGCGTTTCTGGGGGCGACGCTGATGAGCGTATATATAGTGGGCGGTGGCCGCGTTCTGTCGGGCGAACTGCGCGTTGGCGGCGCGAAAAATTCCGCGTTGAAGATTCTCGCCGCCGCTCTAATGCACAACGGCGTAAGCGTAATCCATGACTGTCCGCTTATCTCGGACGTATTCGTAACTATTGAAATACTGGAGTCTTTAGGATGTGTCGTGGATATGCGCGGGCACACGGTAACAGTGGACGCGTCGGCTGTCGCCGGCTGCCATGTGCCCGCGCGGCTGGCGAATCGGATGCGCTCGTCGATTATCCTGCTCGGGCCGCTTATGGGGCGGTTCGGCTGCGCGGACGTTGCGATGCCGGGCGGCTGCACGCTTGGCGACCGCAAAATCGACATGCACCTAGACGCGCTAGGGGCGATGGGCGCCAGCTATACCTTCGATGGTGAACGTCTGCTGTTTCAATCGAACGGTCTGCGCGGCGCTGATATCCGCTTCCCCTCCGTATCCGTCGGCGCTACGGAGAACGCGATGCTGGCCGCCGTCCTCGCCGACGGCGTGACAGTCATAAGGGGAGCGGCCCAAGAACCCGAGATCGCGGACATCGCCGCGTTCCTCAACGCGATGGGAGCGGACGTCTCCGGAGCGGGGACGTCCACAGTCACGATACGCGGCGTCCGGCGCCTGCGCGACGCCGAGCATACCGTCGTCCCCGACAGGATAGTCGCGGGAACCTATCTCGCCGCGGCCGCGATAACCGGCGGAGAGATAACGCTGACAAACGTCCGCGCGTCGGATCTCGCCCCGATTACGGACGTCCTCGAGAGGATGGGCTGCCGCGTAACGGTCCGCGGCGCGGCAGTCACTCTGACGGCCCCGCACGCGATAAGACCGATCGGCCGTCTGGCGACATCCCCGCACCCGGGCTTTCCCACCGACATGCAGAGTCAGATAGTTTCGTGTCTGACGCTTGCTCAAGGTACCAGCGAAGTATGCGAGACGATCTTTGCGGATCGGTTCAAGCACGCGACAGAACTGATCAAGATGGGAGCGGACATAGAGATAGAGGGCGGGGCGTGCCGCGTGCGGGGGGTGCGGCGCCTGCGCGGCATGGCTGTCGCGGGTACGGAACTTCGCGGCGGCGCGGCGTTGATAATAGCCGGACTTGCCGCCGAAGGCACGACGTATGTCTCCGGCGGGGAATTTGTCGAGCGCGGATATGAGGATATTGCCGGAGACTTACGGTCGCTTGGCGCGGACGCGCGGGTCGAGTAAACCTAGGCAATCACGGCGAGAATCCGCGCCCGCATCACCACTTTTTTAATTATATTGAGCGGCCGATTTTCGCTTGACATATACAATAGCAGGAAACAAACTGGAATAAACTGGGAAGGTGTGATAATGCCGTTGGACAAAGGATGAATTATCGGGATGAAGCAGGCGGGGAAATCAAACCGCGCTATCGAAAAAGAAACAGGGCACTACTGTCCTCATATCCAAGATATGGAGTTACTAATTCGCGACGTTAGTAAAGCTGAAACAGCCCGGCGCGGACATCAAGTCTATACAAGACGAGATGACGGCGTGGTCATGGAATTTTGCATGATTAATGCAAAATTCACTTTCCAAGTATCGTGTGGCGGGGCGCCACCGGCAACGAAGATGAACCAAGCAAAATTCCATGACCGCCGCGGAATTCGTCGCTAAATACCAGACTAAGTACCCAAACGTAACCATAAGCCGCTGGATACTCTGCAAACGCTGGGTGAAGGAATTTTGCGGGTTTAGGCAAAATTCCTTCACCATTTGCAAGAAAGCCAGGCGTGGCCTACGGCAACGCGGGTACCGGCAAGACGGTGGCTTGCCGCGTGTATTTGTCAACCGAAAATCCCGCCACCCGTTATAATTGAAATATCCGCCGACCGAACAAACAACACAGTGATCAGACAAACTGTGAGCAGCGGGCGTCGGATCTTAATTATAATGGG
>JAISCI010000055.1 GCA_031265685.1 Clostridiales bacterium | reverse complement strand
CGGGAGGGTGCAGATAGGCTCTGAAATTAGTACGCTTATGACAGCGGCTGTAACCGTTGCTACAGTGTGGACGATTTGTGCCGTAGTGTTTGCGCGCAAGCTCAAAAAGGGGGCGGAATAATGGCTCGAAAAGTCTTTGCTGTGTTCGCGCTGTTCATACTGGCCGTAAGCGTGATTGCGCTTGTTCCCAATGTGGAGTTCGCTGACGGGTGGGGAAAAGCAATCGGCACGCTTGCCAGAACCGATGCGGGCGCTCAGGCCGAAATGGCTTTCACCGTAAACGACTTTATCGTCGGGGCATATAAACCTATTGACGCGACGGTGCTGAGCCTGCTGCTAGAATGGGCGTGTTTCACTTGGCTTGGGCTTGTTGTTTTCCTGTTTAACGGCAGGATCGGTAAAATGAGCGGTATTTTTGCCGCCGCCGCGTTTATCCTGCTTGATATTACGGTCGCTAACGAATTGACTCCGTTTGTCTATCATTTCTCGCCCATTTCGCTTGCGCAGCTGACCACGTTCGCGGGGTTCAACGCTCTCTTCGGAATCTCACTCAGCTACGCAAGCGCGTTTTTTGTGTTCGGGATAGTTGCTTTAACCATTATCAATTTATTGTTCAGGAGGTGGAAAACATCATGAATGAGCCGATAATCAGCATAGATAGCGTATCTAAGTCGTTTGGGTTATCGTGTGGTTCAAAAGATAATGCGATGCAAACTTCATCCATGCGAAAATTCATTCCGTGCCAGTCCGAACCCCAGATTTACGGCGGTCATGATTATCTGAAGTTACCCGGATATCCAGTTGCTTTCTTTGTCGATGGCAGCAGAGTTTACATCATAGCTGATAATAACCGCCTATTCAACGCAGCGGCCCCGCCACACGGCGGGGCCGTTCCTGCTTCCCGCTACACCGTCCTCTTCGTATACTCCGTATGAAGCAGCTCATGCGCCCGATGGCTCCCCGGCTCGCCCAGGAACTCCTCGTAAAGCGCGATGACTTCGGGATTCTCGTGGCTGTAACGCAGAGCCTTCGCGCGGTCCTCGCTGTAGATCGCCTCGGCGCGTTTCGCGTATGTCTCGGGGTCGTTGCCGTGGTATGGCTGGCCGCCGCCCGATACGCACCCGCCCGGACACGCCATTATCTCGATGGCGTGGTATTCGTCCGGATTGTCGCGGACGCGCTCTAGAAGCTCGCGCGCGTTGCCAAGTCCGGAAGCCACCGCGATCTTAAAATCCGTCCCGGCAATGTTGTAAGTCGCTTCCTTTATGCCCTTTATGCCGCGCAACGCCGTGAACTCCACGTCGGCGGGTTTTTCGCCCGTCAGCCACGCGTACGCCGTGCGCAGCGCCGCCTCGATAACGCCGCCCGTCGCGCCGAAAATGACCGAAGCGCCCGTAGATTCGCCCATCGCGCTGTCGAATTCGCCGTCCGGCAGGGACGCGAATCGAACGCCCGCCTCGCGGATCATAGCGCCAAGCTCGCGCGTCGTGATAACATAATCGACGTACGGCGAGGACTCCAGCGCGAGTTCGGGCCGGGACGCCTCATATTTCTTCGCCAAACACGGCATAACGGACACGACGACCATATTCGCGGGATCGACGCCCAGTTTCCCGGCGAGGTGCGTCTTCGCGACGGCGCCGAACATCTCGTGCGGGGATTTGCACGTGGACGGAATATCTAGCAGTTCGGGAAACTGGTGCTCGATAAACTTAACCCAGGCCGGACAGCAGCTGGTAAGGATCGGCAGCGTACCGCCGTTCTTAACGCGTTCAATGAACTCGTGCGCTTCCTCCATGATCGTCAAATCAGCGGCGAAGTCCGTGTCATACACCTTGTCGAAGCCGAGAAGCCGCAGCGCCGAAGCCATCTTACCAGTGACGAGCGATCCGACCGGCATACCGAACTCCTCGCCGAGAGCGGCGCGGACGGCGGGCGCGGTCTGAACGATCACAAACTTATCGGGATTATTGATCGCGTCCCACACGGCCCAAGTATTGTCCACCTGCGTCAGAGCGCCCGTCGGGCAGACGGATACGCACTGTCCGCAGAACGTGCAGACGGTATCCAGCATAGGCTCGTCGAAGGCGGTGCCGATAACGGTCTCAAAGCCGCGGTTGACGGCGGAATACACTCCGACCGACTGCACCTTGTTGCACATCGTCTCGCAGCGGCGGCACAGCACACACTTGTTAGGGTCGCGCACGAGCGAATAGCTGGACGTGTCCCAAGGGAAGTTGTTGCGCTTGCCGTCGTAGCGGACGCGGCGGATCGAAAGCTCGGCCGCCAGCGACTGCAGCTCGCAGTTTTGATTGCGCGCGCAGACCAGACAGTCCTTTGGGTGATTAGACAGAAGCAGTTCCACTACCTTGCGGCGCGCCTTTATCGCTTTGACGCTATCGGTGCGGACAGCCATGCCCTCGGCCACGGCGGTGTTGCAGGCGGGGGCCAGGTTCCGGCGGCCCTCCACCTCCACCATGCAAACGCGGCAGGTACCTACCTGGTTGACCATCTTGGTATCGTGAAGATTCAGATGGCACAGCGTCGGTATATGGATCCCGGCGCTCTTCGCGCACTCGAGGATAGTCGCGCCCGGTTCCGCTTGCATTGATATTCCGTTTATAGTAAAATTAACCAAACTCACGTCTCATCCCTCCTCATACGCGCGAAATAGCGCCGAACCGGCACTTCGCCATGCATGTTCCGCATTTTATACAGCGTTCCTGATCGATAACGTGCGTCTTTCTGCGCTCGCCCGCTATGCAGTCCACGGGACAGTTGCGCGCGCACAGCGTACACCCGGTGCACTTCTCCGGGTCGATAACGTATTTGAGCAGCGCGGAGCACGCCCCGGCCGGACATTTGTGATCCCTTATATGCGCCTCGTACTCGTCCATGAAATAGTGCATTGTGGAGAGCACCGGGTTTGGAGCGGTCTGCCCCAAGCCGCACAGCGAAGCGTCCTTGATTACCTCGCCCAGCTCGCGCAGCTCGTTGATATATTCGGGCTTGCCCTTGCCGGACGTTATCTCCTCCAGCATCTCGAGCAGGCGCATGTTTCCGATGCGGCACGGCGTGCACTTCCCGCACGATTCCTCTACTGTGAAGTCGAGGTAATACCGCGCGATGTTCACCATGCAGTCGTCCTCGTCCATGACGATAAGGCCGCCAGAACCCATCATGGATCCGACGCTCGCCAGGCTCTCGTAGTCGATCGGCAAATCCAGCAGCGAAGCCGGGATACACCCGCCGGAAGGCCCGCCGGTCTGGATAGCCTTGAACTGCTTGCCGCCGCGTATGCCCCCGCCGATATCGTAGATTATCTCGCGAAGCGTCGTGCCCATCGGAACCTCGATAAGTCCGACGTTGTTAATCTTGCCGGCCAGCGCGAAAACCTTCGTCCCCTTGGACTTCTCGGTGCCTATCCCGGCGAACCATTCCGGCCCGTTGAGGAAGATATGGCGCACGCACGCGTATGTCTCGACGTTGTTGACGTTGGACGGCTTCATCCACAGGCCCGCGGCGGCCGGGAACGGCGGC
Organism: Clostridiales bacterium; assembly: GCA_031265685.1. Taxonomy (GTDB): domain Bacteria; phylum Bacillota; class Clostridia; order Lachnospirales; family WRAX01; genus JAISCI01. The sequence continues at coordinate 5,608 of JAISCI010000055.1, read as the reverse complement.
TTGAGACGCGGCTCGCCGCGCTGGCCCTCGATGGAGTTGATTAGGGCGGTCTCCTCGCCGCAGACGAACGCGCCCGCGCCCAGATTGATCGAAATCTTGAAGCTGAAGCCGGTGCCCAGGATATTATCGCCGAGCAGACCGAGCGCCTCGGCCTGATTTATGGCGTTCTCGAGCCGCGCCACGGCCAGAGGGTACTCCGCGCGGCAGTATATAACGCCCTCGTCCGCGCCGATGGCGTACCCGCAGATGGCCATAGCCTCCAAAACGGCGTGCGGATCGCCCTCCAGAACGGAACGGTCCATAAACGCGCCGGGGTCGCCCTCGTCGGCGTTGCAGATCACGTATTTCTTATCGCCCGCGCTCTTGCCGGCGAATTCCCATTTCAACCCGGTCGGGAATCCCGCGCCGCCGCGCCCGCGCAGCCCGGAAGCCTTGACGGCCGCGATAACGTCCTGCGGGGTATTGTTCGTAAGACAGCCGCCGAGCGCCTCGTATCCGCGCGTGGCGATATAATCGTCTATCGAGGCCGGGTCGATGTATCCGACGTTTTTAAGCGCCACGCGCACATTCGTCGTGTACGCGGGGACGGGCGAACCGCCCTCGCCGCTAGCCGCGGCCTGTACGATCCTGTCGGCGTCCTCGGGCGCAACGCCCGTGTAGTATCCGCCCGACGGCAGAACCTTAACCACGGCGCCTTCGGCCTTGACGCCGAAGCCGTCCACCGCGGCGACCTGAACGGACTTCCCCAGCCCGGCGGCGCTTACGGCTTTCGCGAGCGCGTTGTAAACGTCCTTCCCGCCGGATACGTCCACGAGTATATTAGAGGTGATCTTAGCCATTACCGGGGAACCTCCTTGCTGAGGATCGCGCCCTCGACTACGGCGCCGCCGATGATATGCTCCTTTATGATTCTTCTGGCGAGGGCGGCGTCCACACCGGCGTAGCGCACGGGAACCGCGCCCGGCGCGCGGACTTCCACGAGCGGCTCGGCATAGCAGAACCCGAGACAGCCCGTCTCCACCACTTCCGCGCCGGAGACGCCGTTCGCCTTAATAGCGTCCTCGAGCGCCTTTATCGTATCCTTCGCTCCCGCGGCGATGCCGCACGTGGCAGCGCCCACGGCCAGAACCGTTTTGTCCGCTCTCCCGACGCTTCTTGCCGCGGCGTATTTCTTCAATTCGTCCAGCGATCCGAGTTTAGCCAACAGACCCACCGTCCTTCGCCATATATTCCTCGATGATCTTATTAACGTCGTCCGGGGCGACGCGCCCGTATATCTTTCCGTTGACGGAAATGACCGGGGCGAGACCGCACGCGCCTACACAGCGGATAGTATCGAGCGAGAACAGCATGTCCTTCGTGGCCTCGCCCGTCTCCACCGAAAGGCGTTTCTTGAACTCGTCCACAATGGCCTGCGCCCCGCGCACAAAACACGCCGTACCCATGCAACAGGCGATTTTGTATTTGCCCTTCGGCTTGATATTGAAGAACGAATAGAACGTGACGACGCCGTAAACCTTGCTCGACGGCACGCCGAGCCTACGGGCGATGTGGTGCTGCGCGTCGAAAGGCAGATAGCCAATTATATCCTGCGCCTTGTGAAGCACGGTGATCAGCTTGCCTTCTTTCGTCGGAAGGCTGTCGATATAGGCGTCCAGCTCCGCGAGCTTCGCCGCCATATCCGTATCCGCGACCGGCATCAGATTTCCTCCTTAAGGCTGTTTTGTCCTAACCCGAACTATTATAACGCATAGCGTCTTGATTGTCCAATGTTTTAATTGATATTTTTTTAACAGACGCGAACCTCGTGTGAAAAAACCGCCGCGCGAGAAACAAACGGCGATATTAAGCGCGGCCCGCAGTCCGCGGAGAGGGTTTGCAAATATAAAATGTGTCGTTATAGCACGTCTTGTATGTTTTGCAAACTCACTCCGGCTATTTTACATAGGTTCAGGACAATTACTCTTTGCCGGATGAATGGCGTTTTACCCATAGAGGCCGGCCCACTGTACGTCCGCGGTTTAGTTCAAACGAATTATACAAAGCCCGTCCAAGTGCCAGGCTGTTTTTTGTCCGACTGGCTTTGTATAATTCGCTGAATTTTAGTTAAAACTTTTATTGTTGCTTCACAGAAGGCAAAAAGGGTGGTATACTAATATCAATAATATTAGTATAAAGCAAAGAGATGGTTACATGGTGACAAAAACCATTATTGCGTAGCGAACATGCCGCAAACGCCTGCTGAGCGCGTTTGAGCGCGGCGAGAAGAAATCCGTTAAACGAGCCGATCTAAGCCGTGCGATAGTGGATGTAGGGCGCGAAGACATAAATAAACCTTTTGAGGGGCAGGATTGACGAAAGAAGTGTACAGAATACGGCGCGGGGAGTGTCAAGCGGAATTATACTGATCCTTAGCCGCGACGAGGGTGGATGGCGGAACAAATTGCCGTAAGTTACATCATTTCGCCGCTTTAGTACATGAGATCATTGAAATATCTATGGCTTTAGTGGTTAATATATGTTATAATACCATTCCCTATCGAACGAACGGGCACGGCAGTGCCCGCATGAACTCATTCGTTTTTCGCCGGCTGTTGTCTTACATAATCAACCCGCCTTCCGCCGGAGTATTCGGCGGAAGGCGGGTTTTTTGGCGGTTATTAGCAGTTTATGAAACGAACGCATACTAATCCCGCTTAAATCTTGTCTGTACTTTGAAACAGGATTAGTGTTATTGCGTTACCATGGTCTCCACGTATTCCGCGCCGAGACCGTACGCGCCGCCGTGTTCCTTGACTATGGCCATTACGGCGTCGTAGGTATCCTTATTATTCCAGTCACGCTGGAACTCAAGCATGACTTGCTGCCACGTCACCGGCACCACGCCGGCCTGAACCATCCGCGTGACGGCCATCCTATGCGCGTCCTTGCTGGCGCCGCCGCAGGCGTCCGTCACCGCGTACACGTCGAAGCCCTCGGACTTCATGCACAGCGCCGGGAACGCGACACACGCTTCCGTCCACAGACCAGCGAGCAGGATCTTCGTTCTGCCCGTATCGGCGACGGCCCTTCTCAGCCTCTCGTCCTCCCAGCCGTTGATGCAGGTACGGTCGATCGGCACTTCTCTGGGGCAGACCGCCTGCAGTTTCGAGAAAAGCTTTCCCGAGAATGTGTCCGCCTCGATAGTCGTGAGTATACAAGGCACTTTGAACACCTTAGCGGCCTTCGCAAGCCCTAAGACATTGTTCTCGATGAGTTGGCGTCCGGCGCTCTCGACGCCGAAATACATCTGCGGCTGATGGTCGATGATGACCACGACGGATTGTTCGGGGTCCAACAGGCAATTCTGGTATTTTCGCACGAAAAACTCTCCTTCTTCTTTATATGATATATACGGCCGTTCCGTCGGGAACGGTCTCATAAAACCACTTCGCGTCGGCTAGCCCGAAGCGCACACACCCGGACGAAGCCTTCTCGCCGATGGTCGGATCGACGACGCGGCGGGATCGGTCCATCGCCACGGAATGGAAGAGGTATGTGTCGTTGAACCTCACCCAATATCTGGCGCCGGATCCGAGCCGCCACGAATAGAACCACCCGCCGCGCTCCGTTATCCGGAAGCGCCCTCGCGTCGTCGGCGACGCGTTCCTGCCTGTCGAGCAAGGGAGCGAACGGACGAGCCGCCAATTGCCGCCCTCGCGCCGGAAAATCCGTGTTCGCTGCCGGTATATTTCCGTCATGACGACGTAACCAGTGTCGCTTGTCAGGTTCTCCCGCGCGTAATACTCCAAGAACTCAACGCTTAGATCATCGGATGCGGCCGGTTCGTCGGGTGGTATCGCGAGGGATTCCGCGCGCACCCAAACGAGCGAGCCGTCCGCTCTCCGCGTATAGTACCATTGCTCGGAGCGGTCCATGAGGATCTCGAGCGGTTCGCCAGGAGAGAGCGGCGCGAGACGACCGGAGGAACCGCCGGGATAATCGAAACAACCGCCGCCGAGCGCCTCGGCGTAGACAGGGCACGGCACGACGCATTCGCCCAGCGCGAACCCGCCTAGCGACAGGCATATAAGTGTGCAAAGCGCGGCGCGTTTTATCATGAGTCTAGTTTACCCGGATAGCGCGGAAATAACCACCCAAGCGGCTATTGAATTTTCGAGCACGCTTTCCGTTATTTACTAGTTCGGCTCGGTGAACTAACATAGCTGTTTTAATTGAAATATCCTATTATTGCCAAGTGTATAATCGCATACTTTATAGCTTTAATGAGCGGACAGTTTTCACATTTGCCCACAATTTATCTATTCTGTTTTTAGATGAATACGGCTGTATATGCTAATTGAAAAATTTTCATCCGTTATAATTAAGATCTTGTATTCACAAGCGAACTGTGTTACACGTAAAATGTGGATATTGTAGGCCCGTCATACCCGAGCGGCCTGACGGATGCTCAATGGGAAGTAATCAAGTCTCATTTTGCGGGGGCGCGCGATCGCAAGGGGGTAAACGCAAATCGGCCAATGACGTGCTGTATTTTGAAAAGACTACTGTCGGCGGCGGTTGTCGAGGCGGCCAGGATCGGTCGGGACAGCGCGAGGAATACCCAACATTCATCACTGCGCGACTGACTGGATGTGCCTGAGATTAAAACAGGCCGGAGGCGGATAATGGAGAATTTGCCGCCTGACGTTCTGCTGTATATGTCAAGCGAAAAATCGGCCGCTCAATATAAAATGAAGCCCCCTCCCGCATAACAAAGCGCGGCTTTAAGCGAATTTTGTAAACGCGCATGGATGAAGGACTTCCTACCGCAATCCATGCTTAGTCCTGAGGGAATTTTGCAGGTTCAGGCAAAATTCATTCCGCGCGTCCAAACGCGCGGTTTTTAATTACAGCGCGTTTGGCCGTATCTGGCAATACACTAGGATTTCTCGCCCCTGCCTCCCTTTCCCTGTTAAGACTACTCCCAATCTTGCCGATACTCTGAATTAAGGCAATGTAAAAACTTTTTGCCAATCCCTTGCAGCCCATTGAATATTACAGGCTGTCTGTGGTAAGATATCTTAAAGTGGATTAGCAACCTAGAACCATTGTAATACCGTTTCGGAGATTTACTAATACCTAAATGCCGATTTAATGATTTTTTTGGAGATGTGTTATGTTCGCCAACAACCTCAAAAACCTCCTTATAGAGAGAAAGCTGTCCCAGAAGGACTTAGCGGAGCGCCTTGGCGTAAAACAGAACACCGTAAGCGATTGGATCAATCAGGGGAATAGCCCTAAACTGGAACGCCTGTGCCGAATCAGCGATTATTTTTTAATCTCTCTAGACCGGCTTATTAAAGGCGCCGACGAAGAATATTCTCCGTCGCCCTCCCCCGAAGAAACCGCCGAACTGCGCCGCTATTTCGACCGTCTGCTCGCTTTCAAGCGCGGCAAGGTGGTGGGCTATGCCCAATTATTGGCGGATACCGAGGCCAAGGACTAAACCTTACCCGCATTTCCGTCTCGGCCCCCAGTTGCTCGATAGGTACCGTTCGTTGCCCTTGCGCCATGGAAGTTTGCGGCTCCAAGCAAACTTCCATTCGCGCCATTTGTCGTGGAGCAA
>JAISCI010000034.1 GCA_031265685.1 Clostridiales bacterium | reverse complement strand
TGCTTCGGCTCATCGACGAATTTTGCGTGGTTCAAGCAAAATTCCATTGAGACAGCATGATCGCCTCCGTAAACGCGGGAAACTCCAGCTTTGTGGTAAGCAGGGACTGGATAAAGGCTCCCATCTGGTTGAAGCGGTTTATGTAGGTCTCCTTAAATCGCATGGCTTTCTCCCCGCCGTAACCGGAACATAAGCATGGTAAATCCATCCTTTGTCAGCAAATAGCGTTTGTTGCGCTTGCCGGACGCGTCTTTATAGGCGCTCTCCTCAAAGTTAAGAGCGATAAACGCTTCACTCAATCCAGATTTGATGTTAGTGAGCGTTGCTATATCTCTCTCATCACGCGAAAATCAAGCGCCGCGAACACGTCCGCAAACACTTTCGCGAGCGGCGCGGACAGCATTTGTATGTGCGAATTCTCCATATACGCCAAATCAAGGAGCTTGAACGATATGTTCTGAATCCGCTTGCCCTCGCTGATAATAGATTGAGGTGTATTTATTGATCAAAAAATCCACCGCCCAATACGATTTAAATCCATTATCATTTTTGCAAAGACCGCTTAGTTAAGCGGCACGTTTTAATGGTGGCGGATTTTTATTTCATATTGGGTGGTGGATTTTTCGCTTGACATTTGCAACCGCGACTGGTAATGCATTTTCGCATGCTTCACGCGAAATTCTGCGGCAAAAAAGGTTGACAGCTTCCGGTATTACGATTCCGTGATACCAAAGCTGGAAGAACTGTTCGGCCGATGAATTTTGCGTGAACCAAGCAAAATTCCGTAGGCCGCGCAAATAGCATAGTTTACCAAGCAATCCTATATGAATTTTGTGGCACCAGGCAAAATTCAGTTGGGGTTGCTTTTTCATTGGGGGCGAACCCATGACCCGCTCCGCCGAATACTGGCAATCCCGCGCTAATGAATTTTGCGTGAACCAAGCAAAATTCAGCAGAGAGCGCGAGGCGGCGTATCAGGCCGGAAGCGAGGACGCGATCCGGCGCGTCAAAGCGGCCTATGACCGCGCTTTCAAGAACATAGAGAAGGAATTTTGCTTGGTGCCGCAAAATTCCAAGGCCATCGCGGACGTCACCCGAACCTTTGAACGGCACGGCGGGCCGGAAGCTTTAGACGCCAATACCTAACCTACTACGCGCGGCTGTCGCGACTGGCCTCCGTCAAGCGCGTTATCGCCGCCGAGATGAAACGGTTGGCCGCGGAGGAACGCGCTATAGAACGCGAACGCTACGCCGATCTGCTGGAGGAAGGCTACTACCGAACGCTGTTCGACGTTTCAAAAGGTTCAAAACTAGCTGTAAATTTTGCCCTGCTTCCGAAAGCGGCGGTAAGCGCGGCATTGGGCGAGGGCTGGCTGGGAAGCAATTTCTCGAGGCGCATATGGAAAAATACGTCACTAATCGGCGAGGCCGCCAAGGTAATTTTCGCGTGACAGAATTTTGCTTGGTTCACGCAAAATGCGATGCAAAATTCATCCATGCGAAAATTCATGGGCGAATTGTCTGTAAATGTCAAGCGAAAAATCGGCCACCCAATATAATTGAAAAACCGGCCACCCCCATAACAAAGCGCGAGTTTAAGCGAACTTTGAAAATGCGGCGGGCGATTTCAATTATATTGCTATGCCGATTTTTCGGGTAAGAAATACAAATAAATTCGAGAGGGTTTTTTTGAGCGAAAATCGGGGCGTTTTTTCTCCAGGAGCCAAAAATACATTAGATGAAAAAACAGTTTATGCAATGTCCGCAATCGGAAAATTTATCCACAATTCTGTGTGTGTTATTTGATGAAAAGATGGCGTAAATACAGGATTGTCGATTGCGGACATCGAAAACCAATTGTACATAGTCAGGTCCGCAATCGAGTTTCAGAATGGCTGTATTTCAGGATTCTTCGGGATTTTTCGCTTTTTTTCACTTTCCGTCAGTTGTCAGTCTTCATAACGTTTTACAACGGTTATGAAATACAACGCCGAAACAGGCAGAAAATGGACGATGACCCAGTGCCAGAGCGTCGGGCGGCGCTTGTCGGCGTATTGCCAGTCAAACGGTTATGAAATCAAATCTTGCCTGACAGGCAACGACCGTTTCTCCAGCGTCAATTCCTACCCACTGACGGCGTGGGAGGCGTTTATAGAACGCGCGGTGGTCTGACAATTTCAGACAAAAGCCTAAAACCACAGGAAGTTACGGCGGACAGACTGATAGTGTGTAAACCGTGTCGTTAACGCGGTACTAACGCCCGCCACCGCAAGCCGCTTAACTTTGCTTAAAAGTTAAGTGTGCGCTTAACTTTGTCGTGTTCAGCAGGGTTGAAAATTAATAAAAATTGTCCTTAAATATTTGCCTCCTCCGGGCAGGCAGCGCCGTCCCCGCACTTGGATATTACTGCAAATTTATGAAATAAACGTGACGCGTTCCGCAACGAATATTTTTATAAAAAGTCTGATCAAAACATGATAAATTAATGGGATTGCTAAAACTAACGGCAAATGGTATAATAAAACTACGTATGACCCGTGTTGTCTTCGGCTAAAGCCGGAGGGGGGACGGCCGGGCACATCGGAGGAGTGGTTTTAGTGACAGATTCAAACGCGGTAAAACGAATTTTGACGGTCGTTTTATGCGTGACCGTCGTTTTGGGGTGTTTCAGTATTAATCCGCAAACGGCGAAGGCCGCCGACTCGGCGTTCACGGCGGGGATGGACATGGTCGTCGGGTTTGATTTCAATGGCAATCTGACGTCTCTCGTCTCTGGCGTGGCCGCGACCGCGCATGGAACCGACGCCTACGCGGCGGGGCAAAACGGCAACGCCGCCAACCTGAGCAGCAACTTTTACATCACCGTCGCCAACGAGGACGGCAGCTCGCCGCTCGCGGGTCTCGAGGAGTTCGTCGTCAGCTACGACTCGAATCCGTCGGCGAACAATAACAGCGGCTGGACGTTCTTCGCGTCCCGCACGGTACGCGCGCCTAAGTATCCTTGGGAGCACTACCTTGGCATTATCGACACGACGACAAACGTCGAGGCGCAGCGTTTCCACAACAACGGCGGCCGCCCCGTCAGCGGCAGCGCGGCGGCCACCGCCGGCTGGCGGCACGTGGACGTGCATTACACCAGGACGACGACCAGGCTGTACATCGACGGAACGCTGGTTGACGTGACGGCGAGCGAGTACCCTGTCGAGGAAGTGCTGTCGGCGGCGGGCGGCTTTATCTATATCGGCCACGGGCTATGGGGCGGCCCGAACGGCAATGAAGCCCAGAACGAGTATTTCACAGGCGCTCTGGACAACTTCCGTATCTGGAAACCCGCCGCGCTCGGCGACGCAGACGCTGTGGCCGCCGCGAAGGCCGATCTGTCGCTGCCCTACGGCGTCAGCGAGTACGAGGTCCGAGGTAACATCGAGCTGCCCGCCGCCGGCAAGCATGGCACGGCTATAACATGGGCGGCAAGCCATCCTGCCATCGTCACGACTGTGGCCGCGGGCGGCAAAGCCCCGGGCATAGTCGCCCGCCCGGCGTCGGACACGGTAGTCACCATGACGGCGACGATCACAAAGGGCGCGGCCAGCGCGGTAAAGACGTTCCAGTTCCTGGTCAAGGCGGCCGTGACGCCGAAGCAGCATTCGGATTACGGCGCGTATCTGTTCGCGCACTTTACGGGCGGGGAAGGCTCGCCAACCGACGAGCAGATTTACTTCGCTACAAGTCTCAACGGCACTGCGTGGACCGACCTGCGTTCGTCGGGCGATCCGATACTGACGAGCGATATAGGCGAGCTGGGCGTTCGCGACCCGTACATACTGCGTTCGCCCGAGGGCGACAAATTTTACCTGATCGCCACCGATCTGTCGATCAACCGGCGCGGCGGCTGGGGCAACGCGGGCTGGAGTACGGGTAGCACGTATATGATCATCTGGGAATCTCCGGATCTGGTCAACTGGAGCGATCCGCGCCGTATCGACGTCGCGGGAGGCATACACGACGCGGGTATGCTATGGGCGCCCGAGGCCGTGTACGACGAGGGCGCGGGCGACTACTTCGTGTTCTGGGCGACGCAGCAGACCATATCGGGCAACGCCAGCTATCTCACCGATGTGTGGTGCTCGCGCACGCGGGATTTCTGGACGTTTACCGAACCGAGTATCTGGATCGACAACCCGAACAACGAGACGATCGACACGACCGTGATCAAGTCCGGGGATTACTGGTACCGCTCGAGCAAAGTCGGCGCGAACGGCGTTACGGCGAACGATCACGCGATAGACATCCAGCGCGCCTCGTCGCTGGAGGGGACGTGGACGACGATCAACACCCTCGCCAACGCGCTTAACGTGCCGGGTTACGACAATACCCAGTTCGAGGGACCCGAGCTGTTCCTCTACAACCAAAACGAATGGGTCGGCGGCGCGGAGACATACGGTCTGATGGTCGATAACTACGCGGGCGGTTACGGCGGCGGATACATCCCTTTCCGCGCGACGAACCTGGGTTCGACGAACACCGCCGGCTGGTCGCGCGGATCGGACATCGACTTCGGCGCGCTGACGAAGCGCCACGGCTCGATCATGCCGATCACCACGGCGGAGTATGACGCGTTTATGGCGGAGTACCAGGAAGAGCCGGACGTAAGCAACGGCGGCGGCGCGTTGTCGGATTTGGATATGACGCTGCTGAGCAAGTTCGACTTTAACGATTTGACGGGAAATCCCGGAACGGGAACGGTTATAACGAACACAGAAGGCAGCGTAAGCGCGAAAGCGACGGTTGTCGGAGGAGAACTCATGCTCTCGAACACATCACGTCCGGACAATAGCGGCTATTCGCTTCAGATCACCGAGAACGGCCGTTATCTGAACGTGACGAAGAATGACGCGGATTCGTCGCCGTTTCTGGCGGGACTGACCAATATCGTTATATCGTACGATTCGCGCCCCGACGCTTCAAACAATACCGGCTGGACGTTCTACGCCGCGCAGAACACTACGGCGCAGGATACGCTGGGCGATAAGTACATCGGCGCGTTGGATAAGCGCACAGGGCTTCGCGTCGAACGTTTCAACGGCGTCGGGCGCGACGGAAACTTCATGGAGAGCACATGGACGGCGCTAACGACGTGGAAGCACGTCGATATACACTTTTCGCCTACGGGAAGCTATATGTATATCGATGGCGTTTTAACCAATCAGCACACAAGCGCGCTTGCGCTGACAAGCATTCTCACGGCTACGGGCGGCATATTCCAGATTGGAAAAGCCAATTGGGGCGGCGGCGAGTATTACAGGGGTTATATTGACAATTTCGCCGTATACAAGGTGAACACGCCCGAGCTTCTGCTAAACGTCAAAGCCGACGCGCCCCGGGTTACGATCACTACCACGATCGACCAGAAGAAGCATACGGCCAAGCTGTACATCAACCGTCCGATATCGGCGGCGAACGGGGTCGTTATGACGGATCTGTCGTCGGTGCCGCTGGACTTCACACTGGGCGCGGGCGTTACGATCATCGGCGGCGAGGCCGCGGCTTATGATCTGCGCCAGCCCGTCACGGTTCAGGTGACTAACGGAACCAAGACGCAAACGTGGACGCTGAGCGCCGAGCTTGACAACAACGCCGCGCTGACCGTCGCGCCGTCCGACATCGATACGGGCGTCGTGCCGTCGATCACGTATCAGTTCGCCGATCCGGACGTTAAGATTTTCGGCGATAAGTACTACATCTACCCCACGACCGACGGTTATCCGTTGTGGTCGGGGTATAAGTTCCACTGCTTCTCGTCCGATAACCTGATCGACTGGGTTGACGAGGGCGTTATACTCGATTTGCAGGCGAGCGCGGCGTATAACAACATCAAGGGCGTGGCCGTCGGCATCGTCCCGTGGTCGAACGGCAACGCGTGGGCGCCCGCCATCGAGTATAAGAACGGGCTGTACTATTTCTATTTCTGCGGCCATTACACGAGCGCGAACGAGAAGGCCATCGGCGTGGCGTGGTCAACCTCCCCGACGGGACCGTTCACCGTCAAAGATTCGCCCCTCGTCGCCAACGCGCGCGACTGCGGTTCGATCACGATGGGGCAGACCATCGACCCGTCGGTGTTCACCGACCCTGACACGGGGGTGAGCTACCTGCTCTTCGGCAACGGCAATGCCGCGATTGTCGAGCTGAACGACGACATGATCAGCTTCAAGTCCGGAACGATGAGAAACTACACCGGAGCGACGGACTTCCGCGAGGCGATCATGGTTGTCAAGGCCGACGGTATGTATCATTTTACATGGTCCTGCGAAGATACGGGCAGCGAGAACTATTCAGTGGCCTACGGCGTCTCGGCCAGCCTGTTCGGCCCGATCTCGTACAAGGGGCGGATCCTGTCGAAAGACATGTCGGTTGACATAGCCGGCCCGGCGCACCACTCCATGTTCTACCATCCCGAGCGCGGCGAGTGGTATATCGTCTACGCTCGGCACGTAACGCCGCTCGGCGTGTGGGAAGGCGCGGGCGGCGGGCAGGGCAATCACCGCGAGGTGTGTATCGACTATCTGCCCTACGCGGACGGCGTGTTCAAAAAGGCAACGCCGACCCATAGGGGCGTACTGATGCCCACCTACGTCCACGAGAACGTGACAATATTCGACAAGGACGCGCTGGTGGGCGGCCAAACGCTGACCGCTACGACCTATGTAACCAATCGCGAGGACGCGCCGCTGACGACGAAGGCGATCTTGGCCGTCTATAACGGCTACGGCCGCCTGATCCAGATCGACACATCGGCGGCGGCCACTATCGGTAAGGATCAGCGCTCGGTCTCGGAGACAAGCGTGACGCTCCCCGCCGACGCGGCTGGCTTGACCGTCAAGGCGTATGTTTGGGACGGCGCGTATACGCCGTACCGGATGGAAACGACGTTTGGCCAATAAACCAATAAACAAAACCCGCCGCGCCGATTGGGGCGGCGGGTTGATTTTTCGCTATCTGACGCCAATTGTGTCAATTCTCTTGCGGGCTTTGCCAAGCGCGAGCAGTTTCTTCTCAAGTTCGACCACGAGCAATGGGGCGGCGCTCAGGGCGGCCACTATCGTCCAAGCGGCCGGGGAGAGCGGTTCCGTCTTGAATACGGACGCGAGGATCGGCACCGTTATTGCCGAAACCTGCATGATCGCGCCGATCAGGAATGCGCCGGCAAGGTAAATATTGCCGCCGGAGAGCCTGCTGAAAGCCGACCGCGTTTCGCTGCGCATATTGAAAGCGTGTACGAGCTGCGACAGGCTGAGCGTGGCGAACGCCATTGTCCGCGCGAGCGCGAGCGATCCCAGCGATTTACCCGCGCCGAAAGCGATCAGCGCCAGCGCGCCGATCATGACCCCTTCCAAGCCGATTCTCCGCCAAAGCGACAGAGGGATAAAATGACCGCCGAATTCCGACGCGGGGCGTTCCATGATGTCCGGAGCGGCGGGATCCAGGCCTAGCGCGGCGGCCGGCAGCGCGTCGGTTACCAGGTTGACCCAGAGCAGATGTATCGCGAGCAGCGGCGATTCCCAGCCGAGGAGTATCGCGGCGAAAATCGTAAGCAGTTCGCCGATGTTGGACGAGAGCAGAAAATGCGAGGCTTTGCGGATGTTTTCGAACACGCCGCGTCCGTATGAGATAGCCTTCACTATCGTCGCGAAGTCGTCGTCCATGAGAACCACGCCCGCCGCGCCCTTGGCGGCGTCCGTACCGGCTATGCCCATCGCCGCGCCGACGTCGGCGCTCTTAAGCGCCGGGGCGTCATTAACGCCGTCGCCCGTCATAAGAACTGTCTCGCCCGCCGACTTGAACGCTTTGACGAGCTTGATCTTGTGCTCCGGCGACACGCGCGCGAAGACGCGGCAATCACCGATAGCCCCGGCCAGTTCGCCGTCCGGGATCGCGGAGAGTTCCGCGCCCGTCATGACGCGCCCGTTCCGGCTTATCCCGAGCGAGCGCGCCGTGGCCGCCGCCGTCAGAGCGTGGTCGCCCGTCACCATAACCGTTTTTATCCCGGCGCGGCGGCATTTTGCCACGGCGTCCTCCGCCTGCGGCCGCGGTGGGTCGATCATGCCGATCAGCCCGGCGAACGTCAGCCCGGATTCAAGGGAATCCTGATCGGCGCGCTCGGGCTTTTCGGCGAGGGTCTTGCGCGCGATGGCGATAACCCGCAGCGCCCGCGCCGCCATCGACGAGTTGGCGCGGAGTATCTTCGCTTTGTCCGCCGCGGCGACGACGCACCGCGCGAGCACGGCTTCCGGAGCGCCCTTTACGACGACCATGTACCCGTCCGGCGTTTTGTGGACGGTCGTCATCATCTTGCGCGACGAATCGAACGGTATCTCCGCGACGCGAGGAGATTCGCGGTCCAGCGCCGTTTTATGAAATCCTGTCTTGGCCGCCGCCGCGACCAGCGCCGTTTCGGTCGGATCTCCCGTCAGCCTTCCGCCGGATTCGGCGCTGTCGTTGCAGAGCGCGGAGAGATTGGCGGCGCGGACAGCCCACGCGGGCGCGTTTCGCTCCGACATATCAAACCGGCCGCCCAGACCGTCGGCAATCTCCGTTACGGTCATTTTGTTCTGCGTCAGCGTGCCCGTTTTGTCCGAGCAGATCACCGTAATCTGACCGAGCGTCTCCACCGCGGGCAGACGCCGCGCGACCGCCCCGTTTTTCGCCATCTTAGTGACGCCCAGTGCCAGCATAATCGTAACGATCGCGGGAAGGCCTTCGGGGATGGCGGCGACGGCCAGGCTTACGGACGTCATAAACATCGTGAACGGCGCGATGCCGCGCAGTATCCCGGTCACGAAGATGACGGCGCATATAGCGACGGCTCCGATGCCCAGCTTCTTGCCCATCTCGGCCATGCGGCGCTTAAGCGGCGTGTCGTCCGCGTCCTCGTCCATGACGAGCGCGGCGATACGCCCGAACTCGGTTCTCATGCCCGTAGCCGCGACGACGCCAACCGCCCGGCCCGCCGTTATGACGCTGCCGGAAAAAGCCATGTTGCGTCGGTCACCCACCGGAGCGCCGGGCGGACAGACAACTGTCGCGTCTTTCTCGACAGGAACGGATTCGCCCGTGAGAGCCGATTCCTCCGCGCGCGTCCCGATGGTTTCGATGAGCCGGACGTCCGCCGGTACGCAATCCCCCGCCGCAAGCTCGACGATATCGCCGGGCGAGAGAGTTTCCGCCGGAACTATCCGGATGGAACCGTTACGCCGCGCTTTCGCGGTAGGGGCGTTCATGGCTTTGAGCGCGGCTATGGCTTTCTCCGCGCGGAATTCTTGCGCCACGCCCAGCACGGCGTTCAGCGCGACGATCGCGATGATGATGATCGGGTCGGTCAGATCGGCCTCCCCTTCCAGACAGGATGTGAGCAGAGAGACGCCCGCCGCCGCTAGAAGGATAACCACCATAAAATCCGCCATCTGCGTGAGGAAACGCCGTAATATCCCTGGTTCTTTCGGCTCGGTGAGACAATTCGCTCCGTGTTCGGCGAGCCGCCGCGCCGCTTCCGTCTCGCTCAGTCCGCGAGCCGTGTCCGCCGCCAGCGCGCGGATGGCGTCGTCAGCCGTTTTCGTGTGCCACAAAGAGACCAACCCCTTTATCCTATTTATATTCCGGGGACAGGGTGTTATGATTGTTCGCTTGATTACGTCCTCGTGTCTGTCAAGCGGGCCAGAGGTGGCGGGACGCTGCCTTTGATAGATCTTACCAATCGTTTTACAGCTGTAAATCGTCACGGAAAATAAAAAGCCTGAATTAACCGCGCTTTCCTGTGCGTTTGTGTGAAATCCCGCGCTTGCGACATTGGCGGCTTCGATTGCGGAAGCTTTTTTATATACAAGGACGATGTCAGTATACGCCATACTTCTTATAAAATCCTTCCGCGCCGACAAGTGAATTTTGCTTGGGCGAAGTTCGCATCGCATTTTCGCGTGAACGAATTTTGCCTAAAGCCGCAAAATTCTGCCAAACGAAAATGCTTCGAACCACGCGAACTTCTGTCACGCAAGATTCCATGGCGGATCAAGATAGAACAGCGTTCGTGTATATCGTAGTCGAAAAACCACCCACCAATATAATTAAGAATCGCCCACTTGAAACAACACAGTCAGTATCAATTAAAGTAATGTTTGCGAATGACAATGCAAATGACAAAAAGAAAAGCTTAAAAACGCAACTAAGGGTTTGTTGAAGAAAACCGCTTCAACAAGCCCTTTTTCAATTGTATCGTTGTAACTTCCGCATTGTCAAGGTCGGATAGTATTTTTCGCCGCAAAGATCGCGGCAAAAAATCTCCACCCTGCCCTTGACAATGCTATCGATTCTATCAGTATACAAATGGGCGATCTTTGATTATATTGGTGGGTGGTTTTTCGATTACAATATACAGGATTCCGCCGATAATTCCGCCGCGCGTTTTTTTGTTATTGCCTGGCGGCTTGAAATGTGATAACATACAGGAAACTATGTTGATCGGCGTTTGAATCCGCCTTCTTGGAGGGTGTTTGTTGGTGATATATTCCATCAGGGGGCGGGTTATGCTCGCTGAAGAAAACATGGCGGTTATTGAATGCGGCGGCGTGGGATACTTGCTCACGGTAACGCCCTCTACGGCGTCTCGTCTCGTGGCCGGCGCGGAAGCGCTCCTCTACGCGCATATGGCCGTCCGCGAGAACGATGTGTCGCTCTACGGTTTCACCGGACGCGACGAGCGGTCTATGTTCCGGAAATTGCTGGGTGTGGTGGGCCTTGGCCCAAAGAACGCCCTGGGTCTTCTCTCGCGCTATACGCCGGACCGGATAGCCATGGCCGTCGCCGCGGAGGATGCCGCGATGCTGGCGAAGGCCCCCGGCATCGGTAAAAAGACCGCCGCGCGTATCATACTCGACCTCAAAGGCTCTTTCGACAACATTGGCGATTATACTCCCGATTCGGGCGCGGCAATGTCCAGTAAGCCTCGTCAGGACGCGCTCGACGCGCTGATCTCGCTGGGCTATTCACGGGCGGACGCCTTGCGCGCGATTCTCTCCGAGGACGAAACGGCGGACGCCGAGGTTATAATCAAAAAAACGCTCCACAAAATGATTTCTAATAATTCCTAAGGGGCAGAATATGGCGGACAGAATAACGGGCGCGTCCGAAACTCCCGAGGATACGCTTGCCGACGCGGCGCTCCGGCCGTCCGGCTTCAGCGAATACATCGGACAAGAAAAAGTTAAGGCGAACATGAAGGTGTACATCGAGGCCGCGAAGATGCGCGGCGAATCCCTCGATCATGTTCTGCTCTACGGGCCGCCAGGTCTCGGCAAGACCACGCTGTCCGTGATCATTGCCCGGGAAATGGGTAAAAATATAAAAATCACCTCGGGGCCGGCGATTGAGCGCACGGGAGACATGGCGGCGATCCTCAACGACCTGTCGGACGGCGACATCTTATTTATCGACGAGATCCACCGGCTGAACCGCGCGATCGAGGAAGTGCTCTATCCGGCGATGGAGGACTATGCCATTGACATAATGATCGGCAAAGGCCCCGGCGCGAAATCAATCCGGCTGAGTCTGCCGAAGTTCACGCTGATTGGGGCGACGACCCGCGCGGGACTGCTGACGGCGCCGCTGCGGGATCGCTTCGGCGTAATCCACAGGCTGGAGCCGTACACCGTGTCCGAACTCAACCGGATCGTCAATCGGTCCGCTCGGGTGTTCGGCGCCCCAATAACGGACGGCGGCGCGGACGAGATCGCCCGCCGCTCGCGCGGAACGCCCCGGATCGCGAACCGTTTGCTCAAGCGCGTGCGCGACTTCGCGCAGGTGCGGTACGGCGGCGTGATAACCGAGGAAGCCGCCATCATGTCGCTCAACCAGCTCGAGGTGGACAAGCACGGCTTGGACGCGCTCGACCGGCGGCTCATCACAATGATAATCGAAAAATTCGGCGGCGGCCCTGTCGGGCTGGACACGCTGGCTATCTCCGTCGGCGAGGAGCCGGACACCATCGAGGACGTCTACGAGCCGTACCTCATACAGCTCGGATTCATCGGGCGTACCCCGCGCGGGCGTAT
This sequence comes from Clostridiales bacterium, assembly GCA_031265685.1. Classification (GTDB taxonomy): domain Bacteria; phylum Bacillota; class Clostridia; order Lachnospirales; family WRAX01; genus JAISCI01. The sequence goes on along the minus strand of JAISCI010000034.1, from coordinate 7,091 downwards.
CGCGTCGGCTTCGGCGTACGAGCATTTCGGGTACACCGCGCCGCTCTGGGGGATCGGCGCTCAATAAGGCTTTTGCTTGAACCTGGTAAAATTCAAGCTGGAAAAATCGCGAACAGAGGGAAGGTGTGTTAATGAGAAATTTCTGGCTGCCGGCGATATTAGCGTCCGCGCTGCTCGCGGTTGGTTGCGGCATACCGTCGCTGCCGACAGTTCTTCCGACGGAGGTTACCGTTATCGCCACCCCCGTCGCTCCGACCGCCGCTCCGCCGACCGAGACGCTGGAATCTTATCCTATTTATGAAAGGCCCGAAACCAACTGGATTTACGCCGCGCGTCAGGTATCCACGGACGGGCTGAACGAGTTTTGGCGCGCGGAGGACATTTCCCTGAACGGCTACTCATCCGCCGTCACGGTGTACACGTCGGCGCAGCGGGGCAGCGACGGCGAATTCATGTTTGACGACGGCAATACATGGGCGGTGCTGGTGGAAAAAGGCGGCGATGTATTCCCGCTGTTTCCGCGCGAATACGTGCAGTTGGGCGGTGTGCGGGCCGCCGCACTGACCGACGCGGACGGCGCGGCGCGCGTGATACTCACGGTACGCCAGAGCGCGTCGTACACTGTTTTGGACTGCGCGTATGACGCGTCAAAAGACGCGTTCCGTATCAGCGAGACGCTGAAGCTTGAAAATATTAACTTGTACGGCGAGTCTGAATAACAGGCTTGATTATGAACAGCGGGGATGATTCCTATGGATTATGACGCGCTAGCGATGGAAGCGCACAGGCGCTGGAGGGGTAAACTGGAAATAAAGTTGCGCGCCGAACTGAACGACGCGCGTGACCTCTCGATAGCGTACACGCCGGGCGTGGCGGCGCCGTGTCTCGCGATCAAGGCCGACCCGTCGCTGTCGTTTGAGCTGACGCGGCGCTGGAACACCGTCGCCGTTATCACCGACGGCACCGCCGTGCTGGGGCTGGGCGATATTGGGCCGCTGGCCGGTATGCCCGTCATGGAGGGTAAATGCGCGTTGTTTAAGGCGTTCGCCGACATCGACGCTATACCGATCTGCGTCGGCTCGCGGGATACCGATGAGATCGTGCGAGCGGTCAGCCTTATCTCCGGCAGTTTCGGCGCGATCAATCTGGAGGATATTTCCGCGCCTCGCTGTTTCGAGATAGAGCGCCGTCTGAAGCTGACTACGGACATTCCGGTCTTCCACGACGATCAGCACGGCACCGCCGTCGTGACTATGGCGGCGCTCATCAACGCGCTGCGGTTGACGGGGCGGTCGCTGCCGCTGGTCAGGATCGCCATATCCGGCGCGGGAGCGGCCGGCCTTGCCATCGCGCGGATGCTGCTGCGGGCGGGCGCCGTAAACATCACGCTCGTCAATTCTAAAGGCATCGTCGCCCCGGACCTCGCGGGCGCTTCCGCCGACCTCGCGGAACTCGCCGCCGCGACCAATCCCGAGAGACGTTCCGGCGGCCTTTCTGAAGCTGTCCGCGGCGCGGACGTTTTCATCGGAGTATCAGCTCCGGGGATACTGACGGAGGGCGACGTACGCGCGATGGCGCCGGACCCGATCGTCATGGCGATGGCTAACCCGGTGCCGGAGATAGCTCCGGAACTGGCCCGCCGAGCTGGAGCGTCAGTCGTCGCGACAGGCCGGTCGGACTATCCTAACCAAGTGAACAACGTGCTGGCGTTCCCCGGGATTCTTCGCGGCGCCTTGGACGCCCGCGCCAAGGATATTACCGAGGAAATGAAGCTGGCCGCCGCCGAGGCTATAGCCCGAATCGCCGAGGACGACGGCGTCACGCCGGATTACGTAATCCCGAATCCGCTCGATAAGCGCGTAGCGCGCCGCGTGGCTGAGTCCGTTCAAAACTCGGCGTTTGGTGACGCCGTTAAACTCAAACCGCGCAAAACCGCGCAAAACCGCGCAAAACCATAGCAAAAGCCCTCGAAACATGCTATAATCACAGCAATTTGATTCGCTTTTAGCTCAATGTCTTTCGCTCTGTCGGCGGGGATAAAGTTGCAAGGACGCGAAGAAATACCACGGCTGCTTCGCGCTCGTCTCGAACAGCGAGAAGGATACCTTTGAGTGCCTCCGCAAGTACTGCAAACGCGAAACGATATAGATGGACTAATCATCCTATTGCTTTACCATCGACAAATGATGCGGTGGTCTGCTCCGTCAGCTATCAAAAAGCCTAACCCCGTTATGGGGTGAATACGGATATTCATATACATACGCACATCATTACGATACTCTTTCAAGCGCCGGAACAAGCGCGTCCGCGTAATGAATTTTCGTATGGCCGAAGTTTGCATCGCATTCTCGCATAGCATTTTCGCGTGAACGAATTTTGCTTAAACCTGCAAAATTCCATCAAGCGAAAATGCTTCGATGCAAACTTCGCCCAAGCGAAATTCTGTCACGCGAAAATTACCTTGGTTCAGGCGCGGACTTGAAAAATATTTTCTATTCCTTAAAAGGAGATTAGTATAAAGCCAAATCCCTTTTTGCGCCAGCGGCGCGCCGCCGCGCGCTATCCGCAGTGCCGTTCAACGCGGTTCGATTATCTCCAGATGGCCGACCAGGCTTGCCTGTACGCTCCGGCGGCAAAATCCTTCACGCGTTCCCATTCTTCATCGCTGATTTCGTATCGTCCGCGAATCGTTGACATAATATCACCCTGCGATAGTTTACTACATCTTGTGCAATGTGTTATTGTCGAATATGCGCCTAGGGTGTGGAGGGTCCGCCGCCGTCGCTGAATTTTGCGGGTTCAGGCAAAATTCAGAGGCTGAGGTGCTTCCATCAATCCGCAAGACGGGCGGCTACACACGCGCCGACGCCTCGGTCGGGCGGCTTCCGGCAGTGGACGCGGCGATCAAGGCGATCGGCGGCCGGAGCGAGAGCCGGCAATTCCGGCTGGATACGCCGGACGCTTACACGGACGCCGAGCGTCACAGAATTTTGCGGATTCAGGCAAAATTCGCCTGACCGCTGGAAGATGCTACTGCTCGACTGGCGCGAATTCCGGATATATCTTCCGGACAAGAGCGTGGCCGATCACGCCTACATAAAGAGCCATAGAATTTTGCGTGAACCTCAGGCCATCTTCCTGGCGAAAAATTTCTTGTTAATAAAAAGTTTCGGTGATATAATGGTTTTAGTTTTATCAGGGGAGGCAGCGCGTTGTTTGTGGACAGGGCGGAAATAATTGTCCGGGCGGGCGGCGGGGGCGATGGCGCCGTGTCGTTCTACCGGGCGAAATATATAACCAACGGCGGGCCGGACGGCGGCGACGGCGGGAACGGAGGCAGTGTCGCCGCGATCGCGGACTCTTCATTGGCGACGCTGATGGATTTTCGGTACAAGACTGTTTTCGCGGCGGCGCGCGGACAGAACGGCGGCGCGCGCGACCGGTCCGGCAAGTCCGGGGACGACCTGACCGTGAAGGTACCCGTCGGCACCGTGATCCGCGAGACGATCACTGGCAAGGTAATGGCCGATATGCGCGAGCATGGGCGGACGGTGGTTCTGGCGAAGGGCGGGCGCGGCGGGCGCGGCAACGCCAAATTCGCCACGCCGACGCGTCAGGCCCCGCGCTACGCCGAGCATGGCAGGACGGGCCGGGAGTATTCCGTGTCTCTCGAGCTGAAACTCATCGCGGACGCCGGTCTGATCGGCCTTCCGAACGCCGGTAAGTCCTCGATACTGGCGATGGCGACGAACGCCAAACCCGCGATAGCCAACTATCATTTCACGACCCTGACGCCCAACCTTGGCGTGGTTCGCGCGCGGGACGGCGGCGACTTCGTTCTGGCGGACATACCGGGGCTTGTCGAGGGCGCGAGCGAGGGCGTCGGTTTAGGCCACGCTTTTCTGCGGCACGCCGAGCGCACCCGCGTCCTGATACACGTGGTGGACGCCAGCGGATTGGAAGGCGTAGACCCCGTGGACGCGATGGAAACGGTTGATCGGGAACTGGCGGCGTACAACCCGGATCTGCTCCGGCGTCCGACTGTCATTGCCGCGAATAAGACCGACCTGGCCGAATCGCGCGGTAATCTTCCGCGCATAGCGGAAGCGGCGGCCAGAGCCGGGCGCGAGGTGTTCCCGGTGTCGGCGGCCGCCAACGACGGTATCGACGCGCTGATACGGCGGGCGGGGGCTATTCTGGCCGACAATCCGCGGGTTGTCACCTTTGAAGAGGATTACGACGAGTTTGAGCACGCGCCCGATCCCGGCGACCCGCTGGAGATACTCAAGCGGGAAGACGGATTCTTCACCGCGGATGGCGGGCCGATTGAACGTATGCTGGGATATACAGCCATGAATACCGAGAAGGGGCAGGCGTTCTTCCAGCGTTATATGCGCGAGAGGGGCATAATCGACGAGCTGAAACGCCTGGGGATTAAAGAGGGCGATACGGTTTCCGTGGGCGGCTTGGAGTTTGAATATTACGAATAGGCGGGATATAATGTTGACGAATAAACAGCGGACAGCGTTGCGCTCTATGGCAAACGGCATGGAGACAATATTTTCAGTCGGGAAGAACGGCGTCACCCCGGATGTTACGGCGGCTGTCGCCGACGCGCTGGCCGCGAGGGAGATGGTAAAGATTTCTGTGCTGAATAATTGCGAGACCGAACCGAGGGAAATCGCCGAAACACTCGCGGGGCGCACTCGTTCCGACGTGGTTCAGGTGATAGGCAAGCGTATCGTGCTGTTCAAGAAGAATCCGAAGCGGGAGGGTATAGCGATATGACGGAGCGGATACTGCGCCTTTTGGAGAAGGACGCGCGTCTGGGCGCGCGGGACATAGCCGTCATGACCGGTTCGGACGAGTCCGGCGTCGCGGCGGAAATTGCCCGGCTGACGGAAGAGGGCGTCATCCGGGGATACAACACGCTGATCAATTGGGACAAAGCCGGGCGCGAATCCGTAACGGCGCTGATTGAGGTGCGCGTCGTCCCCCAGCGGGACAACGGATTCGACCAGATCGCCCGCCGTATATACCAGTTTGAGGAAGTTAAAGCTCTCTACCTCATGAGCGGCGGGTTCGACCTGACCGTCATCATAGAGTCGCGCTCGATACGCGAGATAGCATCGTTTGTGGCGGATAAGCTGGCGCCGCTGCCTTCGGTCACGGGTACGGCGACGCACTTCGTGCTTAAAAAATACAAAGATAACGGCACAGTGTTCGATTCGGCGTGCGGCGCCGACGCGCGGCTGATCGTTTCGCCGTAAGGAGGGGGATGGATGCCGAAAATATCCGAACAGGTCCGTGCCCTGCCGTTTTCGGGCATACGCAAATTCTTTGACGTCGCCAACGAGGTGCCCGGAGTCATCTCGCTCGGCGTGGGCGAGCCGGACTACCTGACGCCTTGGAGCGCCCGCGAGGCGGCGATATACAATCTGGAACACGGTCGCACGGTGTATTCTTCCAATGCCGGTTTGCCCGAACTGCGTAAGGAGATATCAAAATATCTGGAGCGCTCGTTCGGACTGTCATACGATCCGGCCGACCAGATTCTGGTTACGGTAGGGGCCAGCGAGGGGATAGATCTCGCGATGCGCGCGCTGATCGACCCCGGCGACGAGGTGCTTGTCCACGAACCATGCTACGTGTCGTACAAACCGTGCGTGGCTCTGGCCGGCGGCGTGCCCGTACCGATCGCGACGAAGGCCGGCAGCGACTTCCGGCTCACTCCGGAGGAATTGCTGGCGGCGATAACGCCGAAGACCCGAGCGCTTATTCTGTCGTACCCCAACAACCCGACGGGCGCGGTCATGCGCGCGCCGGACCTTGCGAAGCTGGCGGACATACTGCGCGACCGCGACATAGCCGTAGTCTCCGACGAGATCTATGCCGAGCTGACATATTCCGGGCGGCATGTTTCGATAGCTTCATTCCCCGGCATGGCCGAAAAAACCGTCGTGCTGAACGGCTTCTCGAAAGCCAGCGCGATGACGGGCTGGCGGCTGGGCTATGCCGCCGGACCGAAGGACATAGTGTCGGCGATGCTGAAAGTACATCAGTACACTATAATGTGCGCCCCGACCACGAGCCAGTACGCCGGAATCGAAGCGCTGCGAAGCTGCGGCGGAGCCGTGGCGGCTATGCGCGAGGACTACGACGCGCGGCGGCGCGTAGTGCTGAACGGGTTCCGCGAGATCGGCCTGCCGGCGTTCGAGCCGCTTGGCGCGTTCTATATCTTCCCGAGCCTGTCCGCAACGGGGCTGTCTTCGGAAGAATTCTCCAATCGGCTGCTGTTTGAAAGCAAGGTAGCGGTTGTGCCCGGAACGGCTTTTGGGGGGTCGGGGGAAGGATTTATACGGTGCTCGTACGCTTATTCGATCGACAGCTTGAAGGCAGCACTGGAAAGGATCGGGGATTTCGCGCGGAAACTTCCGAACAGATGTGAATGATATGGATAGCGGCCGCTATCCTTGGCGGCCTCTCATCCTGCCGGCGACAATTTGCCGGAGGGTTGTTTTGAGTATGTTAAAACAAAAAAATTGCGCCTGCTGAAACCGGATATGACGGGATTTCATGAAACATTGCTGGAAATGGATGCGAGCGAGCTAAGGCGCGTTGACATACTTCGTCAATAGTGCCATAATAAGGATATGAAGCTGACAATGGAGCAATATAAAAAAATGGCGCATATCCTGCCGGTATGAATTTTTGTTTGAATGAATTTTGCATCGCATTATCGTTTGAACGAATTTTGCCTAAAGCCGCAAAATTCCATCAAGCGATAATGCTTCGAATCACGCAAACTTCTGTCACGCGAAAATTACCTTGGTTAAGGCGCGGACTTGAAAAATATTTTCTATTCCTTCAATGGAGATTAGTATAAAGTCCTTTTTTGCGCCATGGCGCGCCGCCGCGCGCTATCCGCAGTGCCGTTCAACGCGGCTCGATTATCTACAGATGGCCGACCAAGCTTACCTGTACGCTCCGGCGGCAAAATCCTTCACGTGTTCCCATTCTTCATCGCTGATTTCGTATCGTCCGCGAATCGTTGACATAATATCACCCTGCGATAGTTTATCACATCTTGT
>JAISCI010000079.1 GCA_031265685.1 Clostridiales bacterium | reverse complement strand
GCGGTGAACGATAGCGTTGAATATGGCTTCACGCAAGGCGGAACGCGGGATAGGGTAATCCGTTACGCGAGTTACCCCTTCATAGCTGATAATCCCCTTAAAATACTTGCGGTAAATTGTGTCTACGATTTGGTCGGCAACCACGATTAGCGATCCGTGAAACTCATCCTGATAAATCAAGTCCGCCCCGCTCTCGAAGTATCCAACCTTGACGAAGGCTCCGAACACATACCTTTCCGGATTGTGATGGAACAGAAGCACAGCGGCGCGGGTAAGCTCGCCGTTTTCGGTGAGCAGCAGACTGTCAAGCAATTCCGCATCGTTCATCTCCAAGTCAGCTTTCTGCAAACGTTCGCTGACGAGAGCTTTCTCGCGGAAAATGCGGAACGCCGAAGTATCCAAATCGGAAACCTTGACACTTCGGATAACCATACCGTCCCATGTTTTCCCCAATCGGCGCAGGATGAAATTGTCAAGCTCACGTCCGTCCAATTCCTGTGTTGTGCTGCCTGAGCGGATATAATGTCTCCCGTGATAACTGACAGGTGTTCCGCTCGCGTCAACGCTGACGGCGATATAATGTCTGCCGCTCTCATTCAGCAAGTCAACGGACGGGACGATGCCCAAAGCGTGACGTATCGTATTCGGAAGTTCTTCAAGAAGTTCTTTGGCATTGCCTATTCCAACGACCGCGCCGTCGTCATCGCGTCTGATTTCAAGTGTGTTGCCTTGCGCATTGGCAAGCCCGCAAAGCCCTTTGAGGAACTCGTCTCGCCATTGGCGTTTCCATTCGGTCTTTTGGTTCTCCACATCAAAGACTCCCATCATTGGAGACTATCGGATTCATCGTACTCAATCTCCATTATTTCGGTAACATCGCATTTCAGAACCTTGCAAATTCGCAGCAAACTTCGCGGTTTAATTAGTTTAACTTTCGCCGGGGGCGCGGACATTGCCCGCGCCCCCGGCTTCCCGCCTTTCGTCTCTAGCCTCTGGCGACTAGATCGGCGTAACTCTTATACCGCTTCTGCGCGTTCTCCTCGGCCAAAGCGAACAGCTCTTTCGCGCGGTCGGGGAAGGCGACCTTCAGCGACGTATAGCGGCTCTCGCCGTTTATGAAATCCTGGAAGCTGGCCGTCGGCGGCTTGGAATCCAGAACGAACGGGTTCTTTCCGCCGTCGGCCAGACGCGGGTCAAACCGGTACAGGTGCCAGTATCCAGCCTCGACAGCCTTCTTCGTCTGCAGCTGCGTCGTGCCCATGCCGGCGCGTATGCCTTGGTTGATGCACGGCGCGTAGGCTATGATAAGCGACGGCCCGGAGTACGCCTCGGCCTCGACCAGCGCTTTTATCGTCTGGTTCTGATTCGCTCCCATGCCGATCTGAGCCACGTACACATAGCCGTAACTCATCGCCATCATGCCCAAGTCCTTCTTGCGGATCTTCTTGCCACTGGCCGCGAATTTAGCCACAGCCGCCGTCGGCGTGGACTTGGAAGCCTGTCCGCCCGTGTTTGAATAGACCTCGGTGTCGAACACGAGTACGTTGACGTCTTCACCGCTGGCCAGTACGTGATCCAAGCCGCCGTAACCGATGTCATAGGCCCAGCCGTCGCCGCCGAGGATCCACTGACTCTTTTTAACAAGGTGGTCGGACTTGCCGAGTATATCGGCCGCCAGCGCTTTCGCCTCGTCCGGGCCGGAGTACGCGCCCAGCAGCGGAACCAGCTTCGCGCGCGCCGCCTTGGAAGACGCGGCGGAATCCTTACCGTCGATCCACTCGGCCAGAGCCTCGTTGAGCGCGCCGTCGCTGGATACCTCGATCAGGCGCTTCGCGGCTATCTCGATACCCTCGCGGATCTTGCGGACGGCCTTAGCCATGCCCAATCCGTACTCCGCGTTGTCCTCGAACAGGCTGTTGGCCCACGCCGGGCCGAAGCCGTCATGGTTTGTCGTGTAGGGCGTGGACGGAGCCGAGCCGCCCCAGATCGACGAGCAGCCCGTGGCGTTCGCGATATACATCCTGTCGCCGAACAGCTGGGTGATCAGCTTAGCGTAGGGCGTTTCGCCGCAGCCCGCGCACGCGCCCGAGAATTCCAGAAGCGGCTGTTCGAACTGGCTGCCCTTGACGGTCGCGGGGTTCGCCGGATTCGCCTTGGGCGCGAGCGACTGAGCGTAGGTCCAGTTGTCCCGCTGGTCCAGCTGCGTTCCGATCGGCTTCATCACGAGCGCTTTCGTCTTAGCCGGGCACACCTGCGCGCAGTTGCCGCAGCCCGTGCAATCGAGCGGCGACACCTGCATACGGTACGCGTATCCCTCGAAGCCCTTGCCGATCGCTTTCACCGTCTCGAACGACCCGGGCGCGGCGGCCTTTTCGGCTTCCGAAACCAGTGCCGGGCGTACGACGGCGTGCGGGCAAATATATGAACACTGGTTGCACTGTATGCAGTTTTCCTTAATCCATTCGGGCACGTTGACGGCTATGCCGCGCTTCTCATACGCCGCGGTGCCCTGCGGGAACGTGCCGTCCTCGCGCCCCGCGAACGTCGATACGGGCAGATCGTCGCCCTTCTGAGCGTTCATCGGGATAACGACTTTCCTGATGAATTCCGGCGCGTCGCTTGGGACGGCGGCTTCATCCGCCGCGTTCGCCCAGTCCGCCGGAACGTCGATAGCGGTAAGCCCTTCGCCGCCTTGGTCCACGGCGGCGTTGTTCATGCTGACGATGGCTTCGCCCTTCCTGCCGTAGGTGTCCGCGATGGCTTTCTTCATATATTTAACGGCGTCCGCGTAAGGTATTATATCCGCCAGCTTGAAGAACGCCGACTGGAGCACGGTGTTGGTACGGTTGCCAAGGCCCAGCCCGGCGGCGATGGCCGTGGCGTTGATAGTGTAGAATTTGACGCGTTTTTCCGCTAGAGCGCGCTTAACCGCAGCCGGAAGCTTGCCGCCCAGTTCCTCCGGCGTCCATACGCAGTTGAGCAGGAATGTGCCGCCGTCTTTCAGGTCGCCGAGCATGTCATACTTGTCCAGATACGACTCGTTATGGCAGGCGACGAAATCCGCCGTCTTAACGAGATATGTCGAGCGGATCGGGTTTTTGCCGAAGCGCAGGTGACTCTGCGTAACGCCGCCGGACTTCTTCGAGTCGTAGGCGAAGTACGCCTGAACGAACATATCGGTGTGGTCGCCGATGATCTTGATCGAGTTCTTGTTGGCGCCGACGGTGCCGTCCGAGCCAAGCCCCCAGAACTTGCAGCTGGTTGTGCCTTCGGCGGAGACGTCCTCTTCCTTCGGCAGGGGGAGCGACAGATTCGTGACGTCGTCCTCTATGCCGACGGTGAAATGATTTTTCGGCTGATCCGCGGCAAGGTTCGCGTACACCGCGAAGATCGAGGCCGGCGTGACGTCTTTCGAGCCAAGCCCGTACCGACCGGCTAATATTCGAGAACTACGTCCCGCCTCCGCGAACGCCGTTACGACGTCCTGATAGAGGGGTTCGCCCAAGGCGCCCGGTTCCTTGGTGCGGTCGAGCACGGCGATCTTCGCGGCCGTCTCCGGCACCGCCGCGATGAAGCGGTCTATCGCGAACGGCCTGAACAGATGAACCTTAACGAGGCCGACTTTTTCTCCCTTGGCGCCCAGCGCGTCCACGACTTCCTCGGCGGCGTCGCAAACGCTGCCCATTGCGATGATAACGCGGTCGGCGTCCGCCGCGCCGTAGTAATTGAACAGCTTGTAATCGCGCCCGGTCAGTCTGCCTATCTCGCCCATATAATATTCGACGGTCTCGGGCAGGGCGTCATAGAACGGGTTGCACGCCTCGCGCGCTTGGAAGAACACGTCGGGGTTCTGGGCCGTGCCGCGCAACACGGGATGCTCGGGGTTGAGGGCGTTTTTGCGGAATGCGGCCAGCGCGTCGCGGTCGATTAGTTTAGCCAAGTCGCCGTTCTCCAGTACGTCGATCTTCTGGATCTCATGACTGGTGCGGAAGCCGTCGAAGAAGTGCAGGAACGGAACGCGCCCTTTGATGGCGGCAAGGTGCGCCACGCAGCCCAGATCCATAACTTCCTGCACGCTGCCCGACGCCAGCAGGGCGAATCCGGTCTGGCGGCAGGCCATGACGTCGCTGTGGTCGCCGAAGATCGAGAGCGCGTGACTGGCCAGCGCGCGCGCCGATACGTGGAACACGCAGGGCAGAAGCTCGCCCGCGATTTTATACATATTGGGGATCATGAGCAGAAGCCCCTGCGACGCGGTGTAGGTAGTCGTAAGCGCGCCGGCCTGAAGGCTTCCGTGGACGGTACCCGCGGCGCCGCCCTCGGACTGCAACTCGACGACGTCCACGGTTTGGCCAAAGATGTTCTCGCGGCCGTTCGCGGCCCATTCGTCCACGTGCTCGGCCATAGGGGAAGACGGCGTGATCGGATAGATTCCCGCCACCTCGGTGAAGGCGTAACTCGCCCACGCGGCGGCGGTGTTACCGTCCATTGTCTTTTTCTTAGCCATATATTTACCTCCTGTCTTAATATGCGACTTTTATATTATAGTTTCGGGTTAAGGAAATGTCAAGCAAGAAGCGAATGGGAGGCGGGAAACCAGTCGCATTCGTTAACCGAAAAATCCGCCGCCGTTTATATCAGGCGAACTGTGACCGGCGGATTTTTCAATTCGCAAATGCGGACGCATACGGCGGCGGCTTCTTTCGGTTCACGGAGTTGCTGCGCATTGAGAAAATTTCTACTGTATATTGAAAAAATTTTGATCTCAGGCAAACGAAAAAACGCTCTGTATGTACGGTAAACCACCGCGTATATAGAACGTTTTTATGTACAATATGAATCCTATTCTACAACATAAATAGAATTAAAAACAACACCCATATTCAAATTAAGTTAGTGACTTTAGTAATCCCGAACGATCAGTTCCTTATAATTTACGTGCCGTCATAATCTGTCAGATATTTTGGGGCGCGTTTTACGCGGACTTGCAGGGAAAACCCGCGTGAACGCGGGGCGGGAGGCGACTACTGCTTATGGAATCATAGATTCACAGAGTGTTAAGATGACGTCTGTCGCCGATAAACGCGGGATAGACGACGGAAAAAAGCCAAAAGGCGCAAAAGCCGAGGTAAACGACATGATCACGCCGCGGTCCGACCACGGCGGTGACGGAGTCGGAGCGGCGCTCGCCGCGCCGAGACCATCCCACAAACTCACTGCGTCTTGCGCCTTTGTCTTTTCCGAGCGCGCTCACTTTGTGATAAACGCGTGAACCTCCCCCAGCGTCACCTCCCGCTCGCATTGCGAGAGCATATCCTTAACGCGGACTACGCCCGTGGCGATCTCGTTCTCACCGATGAAAAGACTGTATTTCGCGCCAATCCGGTCTGCGTGCCTGATTTGAGCTTTCACGCCGCGCCCGAGCGCGTCGGTTTCCGCGCGGATCCCACGGCGGCGCAGGTCGTGGGTCAGCGTCTGGGCGCGTATCTCCCCCGCGTCCCCGACGTGTCCGACGAACACGTCCGCGCCGAACTTGGCTACCGGAAGATTGCCCTGCTTCTCAAGTATGATCAGCAGGCGCTCCAGTCCCAGTCCAAACCCGCACGCCCCGGAGGGCGCGCCGCCGACTTCGGCGATCAGCCCGTCGTAGCGCCCGCCGCCGCACACCGTCGATTGCCCGCCCAAGTCGGGCGAAACGAACTCGAACACCGTGCGCGTATAGTAGTCCAGCCCGCGAACGATCTTCGGATCCACTGTGAACGGGATGCCCATCGCGCCGAGACGGGACTTAAGCTCATCAAAGTGCGCGGAACAGCCCTCGTCCAGATAATCGAGAACGGACGGCGCTTCCGCGGCTATCCGGCGGCAATTTTCATCCTTGCAGTCGAGGACGCGCAGCGGGTTGCGCGTGGAGCGCTCTCGGCACACCGGGCAGAGCCGATCGGCGCGCACGGCCAAAAACGCGTTCAGCGCGGCGATATATCCGGGGCGGCACTCCGGGCAGCCGATCGAGTTTATTCGAAGTTCGACGTTCTTGACGTTAAGCCGCCGCAAGAACTCGTGCGCCAGCGCGATTACCTCGGCGTCGGCGGCAGCGGAATAGCTGCCGATGAACTCCGCGCCAAACTGATGCAACTCGACCATGCGCCCGGCCTGGGGGCGCTCGGCGCGGAAGGCGTTGGCGATATAATACAGTTTGAGCGGCTGCGGCAGCGAGAACATCCCGTTCTCGACGTATGCCCGGGCGACGCCGGCGGTCATCTCGGGACGGAGCGTCAGACTGCGGCCGCCCCGGTCGTCGAAGGTGAACATCTCCTTCTGGACGACGTCGGTGCCTTCGCCGACGCCGCGCCGGTACAGCTCGGTGAACTCAAACGTCGGCGTGCGTATCTCTCCGTAGCAAAAATCCAGACACAACCTGTGTATAACATTTTCAGTCTGACGCCACGCCGCCGCCGTCCTCCCGAACAGATCCGCCGTACCCTTCGGCGCCTTGATCATATTACCACGCCTCTCCGTTTTCGCTCGATCATCTCGTCGATCCTCGCGATATATTCTTCCGCGTTTTTAACGTTGAATACCCTCTCGATACGCGTTCCGTCCGGCGTCTCGCGGACGGTTTTCGTGGACGCGCCGCTGCCTAGAGCTATTATCGTCTGTGTCTCCGCCATTATGCGCGCGTTGTATATACCCGCGAAGCCGGGCTTTGCCCATCCCGTGTTCTCATGCGCTCCAGGAGAGTTTTTCTGACGGTACAGATAGTATGGGAACATACCCGCCGCTCGGAGCCGCCCGTGGCAGAAGTCCAGCATATCCGCGATGTCCCTCGCGGCGGCGAGCGGCGAACCCGCGTCTTTCAGAAGCGACGCGCGCTTGACGGCCAGTGTATGGACAGTAACGTTCTCCGGACTGAACCCGAGTATCCCCTCCGCGGTTCGGGCTACATCATCCGGGGTTTCGCCGGGAAGCCCCGCGATTATGTCGCAATTGATGTCGCCGAAATATTCCCGCGCCAATCCGAACGCCCGGAAAAAATCCGCCGCGGTATGCTCGCGTCCGATCCGCGCGAGCGTCGCGTCCGAAAGCGTCTGCGGGTTGACGCTCACGCGCGTAACGCCGAGACGCTTCATAACGGTCAGTTTCTCCCGCGTGACGGTGTCCGGGCGGCCCGCCTCGAACGTGTATTCGCGGACGTTGGCGACGGGCAAACGTTCCGCGGCAGCCGTCAGCAGACGCTCGATCTGCTCCGGCGACAGCGCGGACGGAGTGCCGCCGCCGATGTAGATCGTCTCGACAGCGCGACCGGCGGCGTATCCCGCCGCGAAACCCAGTTCCTTCTCAAGCGCCGCCAGGTACCTGTCCGCGAAATCCTTGGCGTAGGGGTTTGAGGCGAACGAACAGTAGTGGCAGCGGCTGGGGCAGAACGGTATGCCGATGTAATACGAGACGCCGCCGGGCGGCGGTTCGCCGGCAGCCCTCTGCCCGACGGCGACATCGGCGGCAAGGCCGGCTTTGGCCTCGTCCGCCTGGTACTCCTCGTTCAGACGCAGCGCGGCGTCCTCCGGCGTCATTCCCGCATCCATCATTTCCGCCGCCAGCTTCGCCGGCCGTATACCCGTCAGCGTACCCCAGGGCGGCTTGTATCCGTCGCGCTCGCGAAGCGCTTCGTATACCGCGCGGATAACGGCGCGTTTCGCGGCTTTTTCACCATTATCGTATATCGGCGCGAATTTTTCAACCTTTTTTTCTTCGCAATCAAAAACCGCCGCGCTCGCGGTCTTGCCGCCCGGAGACAGCCCGACGGCAAGGCATTCGCCCGCTCTGGGGCGCTCCGCGCGGATCAGCTTCCCGTTCGGCCTGAACGCCGACACTATCGCGGCGACCTCGCTGGCGAAGCCGTGGCCGGTCAGGACATAATCCACCTATTCACCCATATACCGGTTGTGAGCCAGCTCATAACCGATCGTCGTCGCGCGGTAGTGTCCGGGATAAACGACGGTCTCCGGCGGAAGCTTCGCGAGCGCGGCAAGGGACTTCATCATCGCGGCGCGGTTCCCGGTCTTAAAGTCCGTGCGGCCGACGCTTCCGAAAAACAACGTATCGCCGGAGAACAGCACTCCGGCCGAGCTGTCGTGGTAGCAGACGGAACCCGCGGTGTGCCCTGGCGCGGCTATGACCGCGAGCGACGCCCCGCCGACGCTGAACGTATCGTCGTCATGAATTTTGCGCGAATCACGCAAAATTGCCTTCGCAAGCACGCGGGAAACCGCGAATCCGCGGCGCTTCGGCCATACCTCGTCAGGCTCGTCCCCCGCCAGCACATCGCAGCCCCAGCGGCGGATCAGATCGGGTACGGCGCCGACATGGTCGAAATGGCCGTGCGTCAGCGCGACGACCGCGATATTTACCCCCGCGGATTCCGCCGCCTCGATTATCCTGCCGCCGTCGCCGCCGGGATCGATTGCGGCGCCCTCGCCCGACACCTCGTCATAATAGATATAGCAATTTTCTTCCAATGTTCCGGTCACTATCGTTATCACTCGCATCAGTACGTTACCCTCTCTATCTCGTCCACGCCCCCGACTGAAAGCAGGCCCCTGGTAATGTTGTCAAGCTCCGCCTTGTCACGCGCGTCGAACACGACGTTGATTATGGCGACGTCCATAGTTTTGCCGTCGCGGACGCTGCCGCCTTCGATGTGCCGAACGTTGATGTTGCGGTCGAACAGGACTTTTGATATGTCGCCAAGCAATCCCCTGCGGTCGCGCCCGATTATCCTTATGCCCGTGCGGTACAGCAAGTTCCGCGCGTCCGGCGCCCATGTCACTTCGAGAATGCGGTGGCGATCCTCCTCGCTCATGTTGATGACGTTGACGCAGTCGGTGCGGTGAACGGACACGCCGCGCCCCCTCGTGACAAAACCGATGATTTCGTCGCCGGGAAGCGGCCCGCAACAGCGCGCGTACTTGACCGAAACGTCGCCGACATCCCGGAAGAATACGCCCGAATGTTTGGCCTCGCGCCGTCTCGCCTCGCGCGAGGGCGGGTTCTCGGGCGTCACGAGGCTTTCGGCGATTTCGGCGTCGGTCGGCGGCACGGCCGTCTCGCGGAGATACTCGTCGTAGAGCCGGTTGATCACCTGATTCTCTTTCAGTCCGCCGACGCCGACGGACGCCAGCAGAGAATCCCAGTCGGAGAAATTATAGCGGCCCAGCGTGACCTCGACGCGCTCCGGCGTAGCGAGCTGCGCCAGCGTGAAACCTTTGTGCGACGCGCCCTTTTCCAGAAGCGCCCTGCCGTGGGAGATGTTCTCGCCGCGGTTTTCGTGCTTGAACCATTGGCGTATCTTGCCGCGCGCCTGGCTGGTCTTGACGATTTGCAGCCACGCTAGTTTCGGGCCGGGGGCGTTCTGGCTCGTGATGATCTCTACCCGGTCTCCCGTCGTCAGCCTGGTGTCGATCGGCACGATCCGCCCGTTCACCCTCGCGCCGACCATACGATTGCCCAGCGCGGTATGGATCGAGTACGCGAAGTCGATCGTCGTGGAACCCTTAGTCAGCGTGACCAGCTCGCCCGACGGCGTGTAACAGTATATATCTTCCTTATATACGTCCAGATCGGACTTGAGCGCCTCAAGGAACTCTCGGTTGTCGGTCATGTCCTGCTGCCACTCGAGTATCCGGCGCAGCAAGTCGATCTTGTCCGAGGACTTATCGTCCCGCCCGCCGCCCAGCTTCCCGGTCTTGTAGCGCCAGTGCGCCGCCACTCCATATTCGGACTCGCGGTGCATCTCGAACGTGCGTATCTGAACCTCAAACGGCTCGCCGCTCTGGTCGAGTACGGTCGTGTGGAGGGATCGGTATATGTTGCGCTTCGGCGTCGAGATGTAGTCCTTGAAGCGCCCCTGGATGGGGGTGTACTCCCTGTGTACCACTCCCAGAGCCTGGTAGCATTGCCCAACGGTATCGACGATGATTCTGACCGCGAAGAGATCATAGATCTGATCGAGGGACTTATCCTGACTGACCATTTTTTTGTAAATACTGAAAAAATGTTTCGGGCGTCCGTCTATGTGGAAATTTGCCAGCCCGGCGTCTTTCATCTGTTTTTGAAGGTCAGCCACTATGCCGTCGATATACGCCTTGCGCTCGGATTGCTTCAGGACTATCTTATCCCGCAAATCATAATATGTTCCGGGATTAATATACCGAAATGAAAGATCCTCCAACTCATACCTGATTCTGGAAATTCCAAGACGATGGATGAGCGGCGCGTAAATATCCAGGGTCTCCTGGGCTTTTAGTTTTTGCTTTTCGGGGGACATATATTTGAGCGTGCGCAGATTATGGAGCCGGTCAGCGGCTTTGATGAGGATAATGCGTATGTCCTTCGCCGTCGAGAGGAACATCTTTCGGTAATTCTCGGCCTGTTCTTCCTCCAGCGGCCTGTAATCGGTCTTCTCAAGTTTTGTGACGCCGTCCACTAGCAGGGCGACTTCCTCGGAAAATTCTCGCACAATATCCTCGCGCGTGGCTTTGGTGTCCTCGATGACGTCGTGCAGCAGGGCGGCTATGATTGTCTCGGTATCGAGGTTGAGATCCGCGAGTATAAAAGCGACGGAAAGCGGGTGGATGATATACGGTTCGCCGGATTTTCGCAGCTGGCTGCCATGCATTGACTTCGCGTACAAATAAGCCTTCTCGACCCTGGAGAAGTCGCTGGAAGGATGATACTTGCGCATACGCGCGATCAGTTTATCGAATATCTCCTTATCGTTCAGATTTCGGGTTTCGTCGTCCGGCATTTCACTCGCCCGCCTTTCGCAACATAGCAAGTATAATCAAATATTATACTTTATGTTTGGATGATTGGCAAGGGGATTTTTTTGCCTTGTCACATTTGTTTCATAAACGTCTCCAAGCCCGCCAGCTCACACTGTTTTGGGTCAGATAACGCTGCTGTCTAACCTGACAGTACCCCCCCGCGGATGAATGGGGCGGTGATGTAAATTACATCATTTCGCCCCTTCAGTACATGAAATCATTGAAATATACATGGCTTTTGCGGATAATGTATGTTATAATGTTTTTTCATTGCAGATGCCTTTGTCCCCGAGCGAGCAAGCGCATAAGCTTCGCTTATTGAAATATCCATGGCCGTGGCCGGCGTTTGCCGCGGCCCTATTGACGCGCTCGGGTTCTTCGGCGTCAGAATTTCGGCGGCGCCGGTTCTCTTGGATGCGACCGGGAATTTATGAAACGAACGCGTGTTTATCGCGTTCCGGCTTGACAAATCCCTACACTTGATATATTCTGTAACATAGATTTTTCGTGCGATATTGAATAGTACTGTTTCGGGTTAGATAGCGGCGTTTGTTTTTATGGAGGTAATTTTCGCGTGACGGAAGTTTGCGTGAATCGAAGCATTATCGTGTGGTTCGAAGCAAACTTCTGTCACGCGAAAATGCGATCGAAATTCGGCCGCGCGAAAATTCATGACGGGCGATTTCAATTATATTGCCATACCGATTTTTCGGGTAAGAAATACAATCAAAACGGCGATATTACGCCGTTTTAAGGCATTTCTAAACTTCTTCCGGACTTTTTTGACCAAAACCAAACTTTCTAAACGTCGAAATTCAGAAAAACCCTCCGAAGGGCCGCGCCAAGCAAAATGTATAAATATACACTTTTTAAATCTCCGGCGTATATCGCTAAAGTTGCACGATCGAGTTTCAGAATGTCTGTATTGCTGGATTCTTCGGGGTTCTTCGCTTTTTCGCTTGCTGTCGGTTGTTACTCTTCAGGAGGTTTTACCGCCATGGTTCACGCGACGGCGTTACGGCGCCATATCGACGGCACAAACAACGCCAGCACGGGCAGGAATTCCAGCCTGCCGGCTATCATCAGAAATGACAGCGCCGCCTTCGAGAGTGCCCCGAAAGCCGCGAAGTTGCCCGTCGGGCCGACCGCCTCCAAACCTGGGCCGATGTTGGACACGCACGATATGACCGCCGTCGCGCACGAGACCAGATCCATGCCGTCAAGCGAGACAAGCAGCGTGCCGGCGAGCGCCAGAATCGCGTAAATGCCCGTATACGCCGCGATCCCCGTGAGTACGGCGTTATCCACGTTTCTGCCGTTCAGCTTGATCGTCCGCACCGCGCCGGGGTGGACGAGCTTCGATATGCCCGCGCGCGCCATCTTCAGCGTCGTCAGCACGCGCACGGCTTTTGCGCCGCCGCCCGTCGATCCCGCCGAGGCGCCCATTATCATGAGCAGGACGAGGACGCATTTCGAGAAACTCGGCCACAGGTTGTAATCCGTCGTAGCGTAGCCCGCCGACGAAGATATCGAAACCGCCTGAAAGACCGCGCACCTCAGCGCCTCCAAGGCCGAGCCGCCGCGCGCGCCAAGAGTATTGGCGGCTATCAGCGCCGCCGCGAGCAGGACGGCTCCGTAGAAGAACCGCGTCTCCTCATCTTTCAGCGCGGACACTATATCCCCGCGCAGTATCAGGAAATACACGCCGAAGTTGGTGGCGAAGAGCATCATAAACACCAGGACGACCATCTCGGCGGCGAAACTGCCGTAGGAGCCGATCCCGGCGTTGACCGCCGAGAAACCGCCCGTTCCCGCCGTGCCGAACATACACAGAACCGCGTCGTAAGGCGGCAGACCCGAGAGCAGCAATCCCGCCAGACACATCACGGACATGGCGATATAGACGGCGTACAGCCGCTTAGCCGTGTCGCGAAGCTTCGGCACCACCTTGTTCGTGAGAGGGCCGGGGCTTTCGGCCTTCATCAGCGTTACGAGCGAAGCCGAACGCGGCAGTACGGACAGCATGAATACCAGCACGCCCATGCCGCCGATCCATTGCGTGAAGCCGCGCCAGAACAATATCCCGCGCGGCAGTCTCTCCACGTCGGTCAGCACCGACGCTCCGGTCGTAGTGAAGCCCGAAGCCGCCTCAAAGAAGCAGTCCATATACCCGCTGAACTGCCCCGAGAATAGGAACGGCAGCGCGCCGAAAGCCGACAGCGCGAACCATGAGGCGGCGACGGCGACTAACCCTTCCTTCATATAGAAACGGCGTCCCTTCGGCTTCGACAGCAGACGCAGCGGTATGCCCGCGGCCAGCGTTACGCCGATGGCGGCAAGGAAACTGACCGCGGCGCCCGTCTCAAGATAAGCCGCCGAAACGGCGAGCGGGACGGCCATAAGCGCCGACAGGCACAGCAGCACGTTCCCCAGCATTTTAAGAACGACGCGCAGGTTCAACGCGCTCCCGCCCCCTCGCCGCCCAATATGTCCGCGAGCGCCGTCAGGTGGATGTTGTTGGCAAGCACGATAACACTGTCGTTCTTTTTGATAACGGTATTCCCGGTAGGGATGATGATCGAGCCATGCCGCACGACGCACCCGAGCAGCACGCCCGGCTTTATCCCCATGTCCCTGACCTCGCGGCCGAGACCGGGGAAGTCCGACGAAACCTCGAACTCGATGGCTTCGACGAACTCGTCTCCATTTTCGGCCACGCGGTACAGAGTCTTCATGCTCGAGCCGCTCGCCGAACCCATGAGTCCGCGCGCGTAGCGCAGTATCATGAAAGCGGTCAGCGTCTTCGGGCAGATCACGCTGCCTATGTCGAGACCGTTCGCCAATGTCTGGCTCACATGGTTGATCTTAAGTATCACTTTCTTCGCGCCGGACCGCTTGGCGTACAGCCCGGCCACGATATTCTCTTCGTCGCGGTCGGTAAGGCAGATAACGGCGTCCGCGGAACCCGCGCCCTCGGAATCCAGCAGTTCGTCGTCGGCGCCGTCGCCGTGGATGACGAGCGCTTCGGGCACAGCCTCGGAGAGCCGCTCGGCGCGGTCGATGTCCTTCTCGATTATTTTGACCGACACTCCGCCGGGCAGAGCCGCCGCCAGATAGCGCGTTATCCGTCCGCCGCCGATTATGATCGCGTCCTTCGCGCGTGTCGCGGGCATGCCGATGTAACGGAAGAAATCTGATATGTTCGACGGCTTGCCCATGACGCGCACCATATCGCCCGGCTCGACCACGGTCTGGCCGTTCGGCACGATAACGGAACCGTTCCGCTCCACAAGCGCCATCAGCACAGGTATGCGGACGCTCCGGAACGACTCGCCCAGCGACATCCCGACGAGAGGGTTATTCGGCGCGGCGCGAAACGAAACCATCTCGACGCGTCCGGAGACGAACGTCTCTATGTCCGTAGCGGAAGGGAAGCGGAGCAGCCGGGATATCTCGAGCGCGGCCTGCAGATCCGGGTTTATGATCATGTCCACGCCAAGCGCTTTGCCGACTTCCTCCAGCTCTTTCGAGAATTCCGGGTCGCGCACCCGGGCCACGGAATGCTTCGCGCCCAGCCGCTCCGCCGTTATACAGCTCAGCACGTTAGTCTCGTCGATGTTCGTAGCCGCTATGAACAGATCGCACGATTTTATATTCGCCTCGGAGAGGGCGCTCCGCGTCAGGCCGTTGCCGCGCACGAACATAACGTCCGCGGACTCCTCTATCCGGGGCTGTACGTCCTTCCTGTCCACGACGACGACGTTGTTCGCCCTGTCCTGCGACAGGTATTTGGCTATGGCGTACCCGACCTTCCCGCAGCCGACGACTACGGCGTTCATCGCCCAAGCCCCCGCGCAAACGACGCGATCCGCGCCATACCCTCCGCGATCCGCTCCTCGGAAGCGGCGTAGGTGATACGGATATGATCCGGGCAGCCGAAGTCCCCGCACGGAACCACCGCTACTTTAGCGATTCCGAGCAGTGCGTCCGCCACGTCCGCCGCCGATTCCAGCCGTCCGCCGCCAGCCGCGCGGCCGTACAGCCCCGACACGTCCACGAACAGGTAGAACGCCCCGGACGGCGCCTCAAAGGACAGGCGGGGTATGTCCGCCGCGAGCGTACAGATCAGGCCGCGCCGCCTGGCGAACACATCCCGTATGGCGAGGACGGCGGCGCCGCCATGCTCAAGCGCCCACGCGGCGGCCTTCTGCGCAATAGAATTGGGCGCGGACGTTTGGTGGCTCTGGACGGCGGCGATAAGCCGCGCTATCTCGGGGGACGACGCGCTGTACCCGATCCTCCAGCCCGTCATGGCGTGGGATTTCGACACGCCGTTGATTACGACGGCGCGTTCCGCCATATCCCCGCCCAGCGACGCTATCGAGACGTGGACGGCGTCCGCGCCGTATATCAGTTTTTCATATATCTCGTCGGAGACGACGTAGAGATCGTTCTGAACAGCCACATCCGCGATAGCGGCGAGATCGGCCCGGCTGGCCACGGCTCCCGACGGATTCGACGGGCTGTTGATCACAACGGCCTTCGTCTTGTCAGTAACGGCGCGGCGGATGGCCTCGGCGTTCGGCCGGAATCCCCCGGCGGCGTCCGGCGGTACTATGACGGGAACGCCCCCGCACAGACGAACCATTTCAGGATAACTGAGCCAGTACGGCGCCGAGATGATCACCTCGTCGCCGGGATCCAGTATCGCGGCGAAAGTGTTTGAGAGCGCGTGTTTCGCGCCGTTCGAGACCACGATCTGGCATGGCTCGCAGGAGAGACCGTTGTCGCGGGCCAGCTTGCCGCAGATCGCCCGGCGCAGTTCCTCCGTGCCGATGGCGGCGGTGTATTTGGTGAAGCCGTCCTCGATCGCCTTGATTCCGGCGGCGGATATGCCCGGCGGGGTGGGTAGGTCCAGCTCGCCAAGGCCGAAATCGATCACATCCTCGCCGGCGGCGCGTAACGAGCGCGCCATGGCGGAGGTCCTCAGCGTCGAGGAAGGCTTTATCCCCGACGCGACGCGTGATAAGGGTTTCATAATCATCGTCCCGTCAATGTAGTTGTTAAGCAACGACGTTATTATAATACTAACGCGGAGAAAAATAAAGTGGGAGTTATATTAATTCCGCGTTCATTTCACGAACGCGCCGGAGCCTGCCGAACTTGACATAGCGCGGAGCGGCGTGCCGTAAATTACATCATTTCGCCCCTTCAGTATATTAAATCATTGAAATATGAATCCCGCCACACCGGAAACCCCGAATTCACGGGATTTCCGGCATGTCCGGCATGTCCGGCATGTCCGTGTTACTAATTTGCCGCTAGTTAAGTGACGCGCTTAACTTTTTATTACC
>JAISCI010000076.1 GCA_031265685.1 Clostridiales bacterium | reverse complement strand
ACGCCGCTTTTTGTTTTTTTGCCGCAAAGGCTGACCAATAAAAGGAAATTACGGCGCTCCGCCTGATTTCCCAGTGCGCGCTGCCGCCCTATAAGGCGGCTTTTTGCGCGGTCTGATATTGAGCCGATCAAACGTCAGGACAGTCTGTCGAACCGGTATGAAGGCATGGGAAATTATAAGGGGCTGATGGTTCGGAATTATCGTCAGTTCACTCACAGACAGTGTGAACGCTCACAGTGATGTAATTTAATACGCGCAGCGGCGATCGTAAAATCTTTATGAAGCGGCGCGGACGCGGCGGCAAAAAATCCTCGCCTTGCGTTGCCGCGGCGGCAATGCTATAATACCTTTCGGAAACCGGAGGCAATTTTCGCCTGAACCCGCGAAAATTCATGGAGGGCTTATCAATGGATCAACTCAAAAACAAATTCCGAGCGGCGCGGGACACTATCGCGGGCATAAAATCCAGGACGACGGTAAAAATCGTCGTGACGGCGGCTTTCGCGGCGCTGCCCATCGCGCACCTGTTCGTTCTCGAATGGTTCAGCCGGGGATCGTTCCGGGGTGTGCTCGAGTTCGCGGAGGCTTCGCCGCTGGCGGTCGGATTCGACCTGATACTCCTCTACGCGCTGTTCGCGGCGGCGTTCCTCGCCGTCAGGAAGATGTGGGCGGCGGCGGCTTTGTCCGGGGCCGGAACCTTGCTGGTTTCGATCATAAACTACGTCAAATTCGCGCTGCGCGGCGAATACTTTTATCCGCGCGACGTCGTGATGTTCCGCTCGGCGGGCGATATGGCCGGATTCGGGCTGATGCCCCTGCCGCTTAAGGCGTGGCTCGTGATAGCCGCAGTCCTGCTGTCGATCGCGCTGTTCGCCGTATTCAGCTACGATCTGCGCGTCCGGTTCTACGTCCGGCTGCCGCTGGCCGCCGCTGTCGCCGGATCCGTCGCGCTGTTCTTCTCGAACGCCGCGTCTGCCGAGGGTGTGTTCGCGCGTTTCAAACTGTATTACAGTTCCACAAATATGCAGGAATATAACTACGAGACCAACGGCTTCGTGGCCGCGTTCGCGATAAACACCGCGCTGTTCGGCGTGACGCGCCCGGAGGGTTATTCGGCCGCGGAGCTGAGCGCGCGGCTTAGCGCGTACCCGGAGGAACCCGCCGCGGCGGAATTCTCGGCGGAAAAGCCGGATATCATCGTCGTGCTGTCCGAGGCGTTCTGGGATCCGCGCCTTATCCCGGGGACGGAATTCTCGCGCGATCCGCTCGCTCATTTCGACCGCGTGTCCGCGTCGCCGGACAGCGTTTCAGGCCAGCTGCTGGTGTCCGTGATGGGCGGCGGAACCGTCCGCACCGAGTTCGAGGTGCTGACGGGACTGAACGCGGACGCTCTGCCGACCGGCGTTATAGTATACGACATCGTCAAGGGCGACATACCGTCGTATGTCAGCCGTTTCCGCGGCATGGGCTACGACACCGCGGCGCTGCACACGTTCAAGGCGGGTTTCTATAACCGTGCTTCCGTGCTGCCAAGGCTCGGGTTCAACGCGTTTTACGGCGTCGACGAGCTGTCCCGGATAGACGGCGTGACGCTTGAGACGAAAGGCGGACGCGCGGCGGATTCGTCCTTCGCGGAATACGTCAAGTATTTCATGGACAAGGCCGGCGCGCCGGCGTTTCTTTTCGGGATAAGCATGGAGAACCACGGGCCGTACTGGGGCAAGTACGGGCGGGACGGCTTCGATATAGAGACGGCGAACCCGCTTCTCAGCGAGAGCGACCTCAACGCGCTGGCCAACTACGTTCAGGGGACGGCGCACGCGGACGAAGCCCTCGGCGCCTTGGCGGATTACGTGGACGCGCGCGAACGCCCGACTGTACTCGTCTGGTTCGGAGACCACCTGCCGTACCTCTCGCCGAACTACTCCGCGCTGTTAGAGTCGGGTTTCATAAGCGGCGCGACCGCCCCGGATGACCGCCTGAAGCTATACTCCACGCCGTTCGTGATCCACGCCAACTTCCCGCTCGAATCCGATATGCTTCCGGCGTCCGGCGCGGAGGTCTCGACTTACAACCTGCTGAACGCCGTGTGCGGCGCGATAGGCGCGGGGCGTTCGCCGTTTATGTCGTATCTCGCGGATCTCTATGCGTCGGCGCCGTACTACTCCAGCGTACTTGAAACGGACCTGCCGCCGGAGACGCGCGAAAAGTTCACAACGCAGTATTATCAGACGTATCACTCAATAACGGGAAATTGACAATGAAGTTTGCATCGCATTATCGCGTGACAGAAGTTTGCTTGGTTCGAAACATTTTTGCATGGGTGAATTTCGCGTGATTCAAGCGAAATTCTGTCACGCAAAAATGCGACGCAAACTTCGTCCAAGCGATAATGCTTCGAATCAAGCAAAATTCCAGGTTTTCTCAATGAATTTTGCCTTGACGAATTTCGCGTGATTCAGGCGAAATTCCTTCAGCCTCCCGCTCGGCGGCGAGTAGCAGCGACTCCTCGTCGTCGGTCAGCGCGGGGAGCGCGTCCAGCCCGGAGAAGCCGAAATACCGGAGAAACTCGTCGGAGGTGCCGAACAGGAGAGGCTTGTACGGAGCGTCGAGCCGCCCTTTCTCGACGACAAGCCCGTATTCCATCAGCTTGTTTACGGCGTGGTCGGCGTTTACGCCGCGTATTTCCTCTATCTCGGCCTTGGTCACGGGCTGTCTGTAGGCGACAATCGCCAGCGTCTCCAGAAGCGCCTGCGTAAGCTGGCGCTTCTTTTGCGCCGAAACAAACGCGCGCACGCTGTCGGCGTATTCCGGGCGCGTGGAAATAGAGTAGCCGCCGCCTACACGCGCCACCCTAAGCCCGCGCCCCGCCGCGTCATACGCGTCGGAGAGTAGCGTTATCAACTTTTCGGCCGCGCCCGGATCGACGCCCAGCGCCCGCGCCAGGCGGTCGGGGGCGACGGGTTCGGCCGAGGCGAACAGTATCGCCTCGGCGGCGGCCAGAAGCGCGTCAAACTCCATCGGCGGTACCCTCCGATTCGCCGCCGCGCGCGGCGATGGTTATAGCTCCGAAAGCCGCTTCCTGGCGTACCGTTACGCGCCGCGCCTTGATAAGCTCGAGCAGCGCGAGGAACGTCGCGATTATCTCGCCGCGCGAAGCGGACCTTGGGAACAGCGCGTCAAACTCCGCCTCGCCGTACCGCGAAAGAGCCGCCGTTATCTCCGCCGCCTTCTCGGCTACAGAGAACGCGTCGCGCGCGACCTCGCCGAATCCGGCGCGTATGGTATCCTCGCGGGAGGCCCGACGCGCCAGAACGTCCTCGAACGCCCGATAGAGCGAGCCGGGGCTTACCCCGCCCAGCACTTCCGACAGATCCGGCGGGGCGGAAACGAAAACAAGCCCCTCCGCGCCGCGGTAGAACAGCAATGACGCCCGCTCCCGGCTTTCGGAGAACGCCTCGGCGGCAAGCCTGTACCGTTTGTACTCGATCAGCCGCGCGACAAGCTCGGCGCGCGGATCGGACTCGTCCTCGTCTTCGCCTTTCGGCGGCTTCGGCAGCAGCGTTTTCGACTTTATCTCGATCAGCGTGGCCGCCATCAGCGCGAATTCGGACATAGAGTCCATGTCGGCGGGCAAATCCGCGACATACGCCAGATACTGGTCGGTCAGCTCGGCTATCGGTATGTCGTAGATATTGATCTCATTTACGTCGATGAGCCGGAGAAGAAGCTCGAAAGGACCCTCGAAAGCCTCCAGCTTCAGCTCGATAGCGCCCAGCCCGGACATCGGCTCACATAAACAGGTAGGACGCCCCGGTCAGGCCGCTTACGACCGGCCCGAACACCATGTCCAGATACCCGAAAGCCGCGGCCGCGCACGCGATAAAGAGCAGGATAGTCTCCATCTTCGCCAGCCCGACCTGTGTGGAGGGCTTTATGAACAGCGCGAGGATCCGCGCGCCGTCCATAGGATAGACCGGGATGAGGTTGAACAGCGCCAGCTTTACGTTGATCACGGCCATATAAGCCATGAACGAATATCCGAAAGCCGCCGCCAGCCCCGCCGCGCTTACGGCGTCGTACTCCGAGGGTAAGCCGGATCCGGAGAACACGAAACGCAGCGCCAGTCCCGAGCCAAGCCCCAGCGCCAGATTGACAAGGATCGGCGTCAGATGCGTTATCAGCGTATCGCGGCGCTTGTTTCTGTAGAACATCGGCGAGGTCTGCACGGGCTGCCCCCAGCCGTACCCGCATACGAGTAGCAGGAACGCGCCGACCGGCTCCAGGTGCTTCAGCGGGTTCAGCGTTATCCGGCCGTTCCGCCCCGGCAAAGGATCGCCCAGCGACGACGACGCGTACGCTTTGACGCATTCGCGCAGTGTAACCGCGACGACTATCGCGGCGGCCTTCGCGACCACGAATACCGCCGTATACAGCAGACCAATTTTCGTCAAGGCGCGCACACCTTCCGTTTCCTTCTGTCTTATCTTTCTTCTTACTTCTTTATTCCTACTTCTCTTCCTTGTTCTTCCTGTCGGCTATAACCTTAGCCTGTACGTCCGGGCTGGCCTCTTCGTAGCGGTCGAACGTCATGCTGAAGTCGCCGCGCCCTTGCGTCATCGAGCGCAGGTCGATGGCGTATTTGAACATCTCGCCCATCGGCGCCTCTACGGAGATAACCTGCTTGTCGCCGTTTTTGCCCATACCAAGGATGCGACCGCGACGTTTGTTCATATCGCCCATTATATCGCCGGTGTAGTCGTCGGGAACCGTCACCTCGACTTTGGCGATCGGCTCGAGAATGGCGGAGCGGCCTTTCTCGAAGGCCGCCTTGAAAGCCAGGCTGGTGGCCAGCTTGAACGCCATTTCGGACGAGTCCACATCGTGGTACGATCCGTCCACGAGCGTGGCCTTTATGCCGACGACGGGATAGCCCGCGATCGGGCCGGCCTTAACGCAGTCCTGGATTCCCTTCTCGACGGCGGGGAAATAACCCTTCGGCACCGAACCTCCGAAGATCTTTTCCTCGAATACATACGGCGTGGAGTTGTCGCCCGAAGGCTCGAACTCGATCCATACGTCGCCGTACTGACCGTGGCCGCCGGATTGCTTCTTGTGCTTGCCCTGAACCTTAATCTTCGATTTCAGCATCTCGCGGTAGGGCACCGTCGGCGTCACCAAATCGATCTCGAGCTTATTGCGGTTGCGCAGCTTGTTCACAACCACGTCCAGATGGCTGTCGCCGATGCCATAGAGCACGGATTCCTTCGTCTCCGGATCAATCGTGAAGCGGAGGGTCTTGTCCTCGTCGAGCAGGCGGCCTACGCCCTGGAAAATCTTATCCTCGTCGCCCTTGCCCTTCGCCGCCACCGCCATCGAATACAGCGGCGCGGGGAAGGCTATATCCGGGAAGACGACGGGGCGCTCGCGAGCGCACAGCGTATCCTGCGTGCCGGTCCCGGTCAGCTTCGCGATAGCGCCGATGTCGCCCGCGCGGATCTCTTCCACCTCGATCTGTTCCTTGCCGCGCATGACTATGAGCTTCGTCACTTTTTCGGTTATGTCTTTCTTGCTGTTATACAGCGGCGTGTCTTTACGGACGGCGCCGGAGCAGACGCGGAACAGACTGACGCGTCCCACATACGGATCCGCAATAGTTTTGAACACAAACGCGGAGAACGGCTCGGACTCGCCCGTTTTGACCACGACCGGCTCGCCGGTGCGCGCGTTTTCGGCGGAGATGCTCGGGCGGATCACCCCGGCGGGGGGAAGATATGCCGCGATAGCGTCCAGAAGCGCCGCCACGCCGATGTTCCCGGTGGCGCTGCCGCACAGGGCGGGCGTCACGACGCCCGAAGCCACGCCGTCGCGCAGGCCCTGCTCCAGCTCCTCGGCGGTGAAAGGCTCCTCCTCGAAGAACTTCTCCATCAGTTCCTCGCTCGTCTCGGCGACGGCTTCGGTTATCATTGCCCTCATCGTCTCCACATCGTCCGCGGTCTCCGCCGGTACGGGCGCTGTCGTCGCCCTGCCGTCCTTAAGGATACGAGCCTCGTTCGCCAGCACGTTGACAAAGCCGGAGAACTTGCCTCCCGTCCTGATCGGCACGACGATTGGCGCGATGGACTTTCCGAACATATCCTGCAGCTCGCCGACCACCTTATCGAAGTCGGCGTTCTCGTCGTCCATGCCGTTCACGAAGAACATCCGCGCCAGACCCAGCTCGCCGGCGTATTCCCAAGCCTTCTCCGTTCCGACCTCTACGCCGGATTTGCCCGACACGACGATCAGCGCCAGATCCGCCGCGCGCAGCGCCTGCTTCACCTCTCCCGCGAAGTCGAAATAACCGGGCGCGTCGATGAGGTTGATCTTCGAGCCGTTCCACTCGATGGGGATAACGCTGGCGCTTATGGACACGCGGCGGCGGATTTCCTCGGGGTCGTAGTCGCTGACGGTCGTACCGTCCTCTACGCGCCCGACACGGCTGGTCACGCCAGAGGCGAACAGAGCGGCCTCGGCTATAGTGGTCTTGCCGGAGCCCGAATGCCCGAGAATGGCGACGTTTCGTATTTTGTCCGAACCGTATACCTTCATGTCGTTCCTCCTACTTGATACCGTTTCAGTATTGAAACTGACATTTGTTTTGTAAGGTTCGCGCCTGAATCCGCATGGACGAAATTCACATCGCATTTTCGTTTGACAGAAATTTCGCTTGAATGAATCTTGCGGAATCACGCAAACTTCCGTCACGCGAAATTACCTCCACAAAAACAAACGCCGCTATCTAACCCGAAACGGTACTATTCAATATCGCACGAAAATCCTATGTTACAGAATATATTAAGTGTAGGGATTTGTCAAGCCGGAACGCGATAAACACGCGTTCGTTTCATAAATTCCCGGCAGCATCCAAAAGAACCGGCACCGCCGAAATTCTGACGCCGAAGAACCCGAGCGCGTCAATAGGGCCGCGACGGACGCCGGCCACGGCCATGGATATTTCAATAAGCGAAGCTTATGCGCTTGCTCGCTCGGGAACAAAGGTATCTACAAAGGAAAAACATTGCTGTGATTTTTTGGTAGAAATCAGGAGACGCTCACATTTGACATTTACACTCGCTCCGATACGATATATAATAATCTCGCTCTTACTGTATATAAACCGCGCTGACGCTATATCCCAAACAATCGCGAAGCGTTCCCGCTCATTATCAAATCCAATTCGCGCCCTGTAAGCCCCAGTCTTTCTATCATCTCTATCTCGTCCGCCGAGTCCCACATCGGGTAATCCGAGCCGAACAGCACGTTTTCGGCTCCAAACGCGCGTACCAGCGCCAGCGCCTTTTCCGGAGAAATCGCGTAGAGCGAGCTGCACGAATCCACATAGAGGTTTGGTTTGCCGGCCAGCGCACGCGCTCCCTCATCCCAGTCCGACCATCCGCCGAAGTGCGCGGCAATTACGGTAAGCCGAGGGAAGTCTCGCAGCACTTTTTCTATCCGGAACGGCTGGGAGTAATCGTGCCGAATGTCCCCGGCGTGAAACAAAATCGGGAAGCGTCCCTCGGCGCGCTCATATATTTTATATCCGCACGGATCGTCTATTTTGAACCGCTGAAAATCCGGATGCAGTTTTATGCCGACCATGCCGAGACTCTCGGCGTAGTTCAGTTCCCGCTCTATCTCGTCTTCCGTCATATCCTGATGGAGGGCGCAATGCGCGGCAAAAGATATATCCTTGGCCTCGCGGACGGTCTCCGCCAAAAAATCGTTTATACTGCGCGTCTGACGAGGCGTCGTCGCGACGGAGCAGATTACGCATTTATCGACGCCCGCTTTCAGGCAATTCTCGGTGAGCATAGAGACGCTGCCGTCGAACCTCATGTCTATGCCGTAAAACCGCCCGATGCTCGCGGACGCTTTCAGAGCGATCTTGTCGGGATATACGTGCGTGTGCGTATCGATTATCATATCCGCAACCTCCTGGTATATAAGTTAAGCAAGGCGCGGGCGCGTTTTCATTAAGGACACAATCTTTCTGTTTTGCCCGTTCTACCTACCACTCAAAGCTTCTTGCTGAAAACCCTTAATACATCAAAGCCTTCCTTGCCTCAGCATAAAGGATAGGCGATTACACAGTGAAGAAAGAAGATATTCTTTCAGCGCTATTGTTGGAATAGACATTAACCCTGAAATCAACTTCGCCCGCGCCGCCGATTTTACACAAACGCGGCGTATCGCGGTCTCTGTTCCGAACAACAGCGCGGTTCCGCGCGAAATTAACCTGGCGGCTTCGTCCGTCAAAAGCGTCGCGCAGATCACGCGCGTGAGCGGTTTGATGAAAGTCGTTATCGCTATGGAATCGACATCGGTATACAACACGCATATCGCTTGCTTCCTTTACAACGCCGAAATCTTGGTTCCCAGGGTCTGTCGCCTTAATCTCAAGGAAACCGCCAACAATAAGAAGCCGCTTATAGACATCGGCAAATTGGCCTCATAGACGCTTATGTCACAGCTGACTCCGCCCGCTCACTCGCCCCAGTACTCCGCCGCGAGACGCTGCCCCTGGTCGATTTTCGCCCACTGCTCGGCTTCGGTCAGTTCATTGCCGCCGTCGCACGAGGCGAAACCGCATTGGTGCGACAGGTACAGCCTGTTCCTGCCGATTATGGACGCCGCTTCGTCAAGCAGGCGGACGACCCGCGTCTCGTCGTCAAGCGAACGCGTCTTGCTCGAAAGCAGTCCGAGAACGATTTCGGCATTAGGCTTGTCCTTGAAAACGGCAAGCGCGTCAAGAGAACCGGCCCGCTCGTCGTCCCACTCGAGGAAGAAACGATCATAGTTCAGCCGTTTCAAAAACAGATGGGCAATCTTGACATAAGAACCGCCGCCCATATTGCGGCTGTCGTAATTTCCGCGGCAGTTGTGCGTCCACATCTTCAGACCCAAGCCGCGGCCGAAGTCAATCACGGTATTGTTTATATCGATAAACTCTTCCGCGAGCGCCTTTACGGCTTCTTGGTCGATATTTTCGCCCGTGTACGGCGAATTGGGATTGTCGTCGGCGAAAATTTCCCACAGGCAGTCGTCGAATTGCAGAATTCCGCCGCCCGAGGCGGCGTATTCCGCGACGAAATCTTTATAGGCGCATATAAGCCCCTCTTTCAGCTCGATCGGGCCGGCGTAGACCGAATCCTTGCCGCCGATATTATCGGACCACGACAATTCGCCGAATATATGCGACGGCGACGGCACGCACAATTTAACCGCCATGACGTCCGCGAGGGCTTTAAGCCGTTTGAAGACGCTTATGAAATGGTGGTTTTTGCCGCCGAGCGGACCCATTATGCGCAAGCCGATGTCGCGGCGTGTCTCATATTTTCCCGCGCCGTCCTTGTCGCGGAAGAAATACCCGTGTTCCGCGATGTAACGCTCTATGCCGGAGAGACCCCAAACAAAATCCAAATGCCACATTGATTTGGAGTACTCCCCGTCCGAAAGAACGGCGAGACCGCGCTCAATCTGCTTACGCACAACTTCCTCCGTCGCCGCCGCTTCGGTTTCCTCATATCCCGCGAAGTCGTTGTAGAACGGGTATGTGATTTTGTCGTCGCGCTCAATCAGACGTTTGAACGCAAGAAGCTTTTCGGGGCGCAGCAGACTCCCGACCGTTTGAAATCTTATACTCATAAATAACATCCTTTCTTTTCGGTTCCACCCCGCCCCTCAGCCCGATAACCCGCTGGTTATCCGACCCCCGGAACGTGAGTCCGTAACTCATCCTCTCGCTGATAAACGGCCCGTCAATCAGCGTATCGGTGTATCTCAAAAGCGCGCGAACGCCGCGATCCGCCGCCGACAGCCTTAACAGATCCTCATAAAGATACCCTGTGTACGTATACACGTCATACCCTGCGGCACGCGTAAGCCGTGCTAGTTCGGCAAACGCTCCGCTTTGGCTGAAAGGCTCGCCGCCGCTCAGCGTGACGCCTTTCAGCAACGGGTTGCGCTTCATATCGTCCACAATCACCGATGGCGCGGACTCAAATCCGCCCTCAAACGACCATGTTTCCTCGTTGTGACAGCCTTTGCAGCGACGCGGGCAGCCCTGCGCGAAAACGACGTACCGCAGTCCGGGGCCGTCCACGATGGATTCTTTTATAACGCCCGCGAGCCGCAGCGCGTTCATAGAACCCCAATCTCTCTTCTGCTACTCAGACTGTGCTTCACCCTGTCGCCCTCTTCCGCACGCTTCGCGTCGTTAAACCGGTCGAGCGTGCCGACCAGGTAGCCCGTAATGCGCCGGATTCTTTCAAACTTGACGCCGTCGGACTCGCTTCTGCCGCATTTGGGGCAGACGTCGCCGATAACGCCCGTGTAGCGGCAGACGGGATCGCGGTCAAGCGGGTGATTAATCGAGCCGTAGCCGACGCCATGTTCCTTCATCGAACGGATAACAGTCTCGAACGCCTCCAAATTTTGGGACGGGTCGCCGTCCAGTTCCACGTATGTGATATGTCCGCCGTTCGTCAGTTCATGGTACGGCGCCTCTATCGCGATCTTCGCGCCCGCGCTTATCGGATAGTAGACAGGGACGTGGAACGAGTTCGTGTAGTAATCGCGGTCGGTCACGCCGTCAATCGCGCCAAAACGCTTGCGGTCTATCCTGACGAACCGCCCCGAAAGCCCCTCGGCGGGCGTGGCGAGAAGCGAAAAATTTAGTTTGCGCTTGTCCGATTCCTCGTCTATACGCTCGCGCATTCTTCCAACTAGTTCCAGACCCAGCCGCCGCGCTTCCTCGCTTTCCCCGTGATGAGCGCCGGTCAAGGCTTTCAGCGCCTCCGCGAGACCGATAAACCCGACCGTAAGCGTCCCGTGACGCAGTACGCCGCCGATTTCGTCGTCAGGCTTAAGCCCGTCGGAATCGAGCCATATCCCGTTGCCCATCATAAACGGGAAGTTGCGCGCCTTTTTACGGCATTGTATCGCGAACCGCTCCAAAAGCTGTTCGACGCACAAGTTCATTATATCGTCGAGCCGCCCGAAAAACTCGTCGGTTGAACCGCCGCTCAATATGGCGAGGCGCGGCAGGTTTACGGACGTAAAACTTAGATTTCCGCGGCCCGACACAACCTCGCGGGTCGGATCGTGGACGTTCGACACGACGCGCGTGCGGCAGCCCATATAGGCGGCTTCCGTCTCGGGTTTGCCCGGCGTGTAATATTTTAGGTTAAACGGCGAATCCAGGAACGCGTAATTCGGGAACAGCCGCTTTGCGCTCACCCGGAACGAGAGCTTGAGCAAATCGTAGTTCGGATCGCCCTCGCTGTAGTTCACGCCCTCTTTCACCTTGAAGATTTGTATCGGGAATATCGGCGTCTCGCCGAAACCAAGCCCCGCTTCCGTCGCCAAAAGCAGGTTCTCTATAACGAGCCTGCCCTCCGGCGACGTGTCCGTGCCATAGTTTATGGAAGAAAACGGCACCTGCGCTCCCGCGCGGCTATGCATTGTGTTCAGGTTGTGGATGAGCGCTTCCATAGCCTGGAAAGTCTCGGCGCGCGTTTCCTCAATAGCGTACCGCCGGGCAAGAGTTTGGCAGCGCCTGACGGTCTCGTCCGGAAACCGCGCCTCGAGCAGCTCCGCTTCGCGGCTGTCATACGCTTCATCAGAGGACAGCCGGGGCGCGAACCCTTCCGCCGACAGCGCGGCGGCGGTGTCGTTCACGAATCGGGCGGCGTCCGGCGTGTCTCCCGACACGATTTCCAGCGCGTGTATCAGGCTGCGGCGGTACCGCTTGGCAAACGTCTTTCTTACGCCGTCGGCCATCGCGTAATCGAAGTTGGGTATGCTCTGGCCGCCGTGCTGATCGTTCTGGTTGGATTGAACGGCGATGCAGGCGAGCGCGGCGTAGCTTGATATACTATTCGGCTCGCGCAGAAATCCGTGACCCGTCGAGAAACCGCCGCGGAACAGCTTTTGCGCGTCTATCTGACAGCAAGTCGTCGTCAGCGTATAGAAGTCAAAATCGTGGATATGTATGTCGCCCGCGTTGTGCGCCGCCGCGTGTTCGGGTTTCAGTATATACATCTCGTTGAAGATCTTCGCGCCCTCAGATCCATATTTTAGCATGACGCCCATGGCGGTGTCGCCGTCGATGTTCGCGTTGTCGCGCTTTATGTCGCTTTCGGCGGACGGTCGCGCGGTGATTTCCTCGTAGGTTTTCATGATGCGCGTGTTCATCTCGCGGGCGCGGGTACGCTCCGCGCGGTAGAGGATGTAGCGCTTGGCGGCGTCCGCGAGGTCGGCGTCGATGAGGACGCGCTCGACAATATCCTGTATCTCCTCCACGGACGGGTGCGCGCGCGCGAAGACGCGTCCGTCGGCGATCTCGGCGACCCGCGCGGCAAGGCTTAGAGCCTGTTCCGCGTCGCCAGCGCCCGAAACGAGAAACGATTTCCGGATGGCATTGCTTATCTTTTCCAGATTGAACGGCGCTTGCCGCCCGTCGCGCTTATATATCGCGGTTAGCATTGTTGTTGGGGACCCTCCGATATAAAACCACAGATGATTTCCAAACAACTCGCAAAGTGGCAACGCGAGCCGAATTGGGTTGCAAGACTGTCCGCCGCCTCCGCAAAACTTGTCTGCGAGCCGCTCGTACAGTTGCAACATAAGAGCGCAAAATAAAATAACCCTGAAATCAAACGCAATCAGCCACGCGTCGAATTTCAGAGACATCTGCACACTAAGTAACATAATTCGGCGCAAAACGCCCATATCAAGCGCGTTTTGCCGAAATAATCCGTTATTTAGCAGGTCTCCTGCCCTCGCGCCCCGAAACGAGTTTTCGCAATGAATCTAGTTCGGCAGCCGCCAGCCCAG
This sequence comes from Clostridiales bacterium, assembly GCA_031265685.1. GTDB lineage: Bacteria > Bacillota > Clostridia > Lachnospirales > WRAX01 > JAISCI01. The sequence continues at coordinate 9,135 of JAISCI010000076.1, read as the reverse complement.
CCTTCCCAAAGCTCCCGCCCCAGTGACCGGCTTACCGCCCTCGGCATACACCTGAGAGCTGACGTCAAAATTCGCGCGTACAGTAAGCGCGCGCGTTCCCGCGCCGCTTGGGATTCCCTTCACGCGGGCATTTGCCGCCTTAACGCGTTTTCGGGTTCCCTTGCCTTGGTCCGTCCCGCGACAAAACCCAAGGCTCCCCGTTGCCCGCCGCATAACGCGGGTAGGGCGCCGAGTCTCTGAAACTAACAGAAAATATTCAGTTGTCAATGGCCGTCGATCAAAGCAAATCTGTATTAGAATACAGCATAGTTCAATGCTTGTCAAGAGTGAATTTAAGCGGCGTATTTCTGATTTGCGCTTATAAACTTCTTTTGACGCGTGGGCGAGTATCTTCGGCGAAACCACAACCAGCATTGAGCTTACTACGGAGGGAACGGGCTACCGCGCCCGAACGCGTTTCGCGCGTTTTCACAATCTTCCGGAATTGATGACGATGTTCAGAGACGCGGCCGACGTCAAAACCGCGGATATGCTCAATCTCCCCGTGCCTGCGGCGAGGTATGAAAACGTCATAGTTGAGCCGTCCGAACTGCAAAAGGAGATGGTTGAGGAACTGTCCGAACGCGCCGCGCTGGTACACAACAAGAAAGTCGAGCCGAACGAGGATAACATGTTAAAAATTACCACAGATGGGCGCAAAATCGGGCTTGACCAACGCTTGATGAACCCGCTGCTTCCCGACTTCGAGGGGAGCAAGGTCAACGCCTGCACGGAGAACGTGTTCCGCATTTGGAACGACACCTCCGCTGACCGCTTGACACAGCTCGTGTTCTGTGACTTTTCTACGCCGAACAAGGACAAGTTCAACATCTACGACGATATTAAAGAGAAACTCATAGGGCGCGGCATACCCGAACACGAAATCGCCTTTATTCACGACGCCGATTCCGAGGCGAAGAAGAAAGAACTGTTCGCCAAAGTGCGGCAGGGCAAGGTCAGAGTCCTGTTCGGCTCTACTTTTAAGCTCGGCGCAGGAACCAACGTCCAGGACAAACTCATAGCGATCCACGACGCAGACTGCCCGTGGCGGCCTGCGGATTTGGAGCAAAGGGCGGGGCGCATTATCCGTCAGGGCAACAAGAATCCCGAAGTGCAGATTTTCCGCTACGCGACAAGCGGTACATTTGATTCCTATTTATGGCAGACCGTCCAGAAGAAGCAGGAATTTATCGCGCAGATAATGAGCAGCAAATCGCCTGTGCGCTCCTGCGACGACGTGGACGAAACGGCCTTGAGCTACGCGGAGATAAAGGCGCTCTGCGCGGGCAACCCGCTGATCGCCGAGAAAATGGCGCTGGATAACGAGGTGGCCAAACTGCGTATGCTTCGCGGCGAACACCGCAATCAGCGCTACCGTTTGGAGGACGATTTGTTGAAGCGTTTCCCCGAACAGATAACTTCCGTGACGGAGCGAATTAAGGGGATTGAACGGGACGCGGCCAAGTACGCCGCCGCCAAAGAAAAGTGCGTCGAAATCAAGACGACAGACGGCGCGGCGAGCGCTGCGGCGAAGTTCCCCGGCATGACGATTAACGGCGTGACCCACACCGAGAAAGAACCCGCCGCGAAAGCCCTGCTTGAAGCCTGTAAAGGTCTGAAAGACAAAAAGACAGACTTGCCCGTGGGCGAATATATGGGCTTTCAGATGAGCTTGAAATACGAGAATTTCGGCCAGCAAATCAACCTGTATCTGCGCGGCGCGATGACCTATAAACTCGAACTCGGCACGGACGCGCTCGGCAACATCACGCGTATCAACAACTCCCTCGATAAACTGCCCGAACGGTTGGAGACGGCGCGGGAAAACCTCGCCGACCTCGAAAAGCAAGTCGCGGCGGCCAAAGAGGAACTATCCAAACCGTTCCCGCAGGAGGAAGAACTCGCCGCTAAGGAGTCACGGCTTGCGCTTCTCAATGCCGACCTGAATATCGACGGCGACGGCGATTTTGACGTCATCAACGACGCAGAACCGCGCGCCGAAACCGAACCGGAACAATCACAAGACGACCCGGACGGCGACGAACAGGACTACGACGACGATGAGCCGGAAGAACCGCGGCGCGACGCCGCGTATCCTGCCGCGGATAGCGCGAGGCGGGCAGGCTTAGGCGGCGATTACAGCGAACTTCGCACGGGAACCTACGGCAAGGCGAGACCGTCAATCCTGACCGATTTGGAGACTATGACGAAATCCGTCAAGCCGCCTGTACAGGGCGGTGCGGAACCGTCCCGCGCGAGCAAGTCGGCCGAAATCGACATCTAATAACACAGGCGGCGGGAGAACAGGGGTTCCCGCGAAGGACTTCGTGGGAAAGGGACGAGCAACGGAGCGGAGCGAATGCCCGCCGAAAGGCGGGCGCAGCGAAACGAAGTTTGCGGGGACGCCCTCCCGCCGCTTATTCTTTTGGAGGTGATTTTTTGGAACACGGCAATGAAAAGAAACCTGTCAAGCGTAGCCGCGGCATAGCCTTGACGTTCCGCGTCAGCGCGGAGGAACACGAAATGATTAAGCGGCGAATGGCGCAGGCGGGTATCAAAAACCTGCGGGCGTTTATCTTGAAACAGGCAGTCGACGGGCGCGTTATTCACGTTGAGCTGCGGTCGGTGAACGAGATGTGCCGTCTGCTGTCCAATGCCACCAATAATATAAACCAAATCGCCCGCCGCGTCAATGAGACGGGCAGCGTCTACGCCGCCGATGTAAGCGACTTGAACGCCCGCTATGAGGAAATTTGGACGCAGACGCGGGAGATTTTGAAGAAGCTCGCCGCGCTCTGACGGGAGGTGATTAGCTATCGCCGCGACGTGGATAAAATCGCTCCATTCGGGCAAAGGACGCTCAAAAGGAAAGGCCGTCGCCGACGTCATAGACTATGCGGAGAATCCGCGAAAAACGGACGGCGGCAGGCTCATCAGTTCTTATGAGTGCGACAGCCGCGCCGCCGACGTTCAGTTTATGCTCGCCAAGAGCGAATACGAGCGCGTGACCGGGCGCGGTTTGGGTAAGCGCGACGTGCTTGCCTATCACATCAGGCAGAGCTTCAAGCCCGGCGAGGTCGCTCCGGAGGAAGCCAACGAAATCGGGCGGCAGCTTGCGCTGTCGTTTACGAAAGGACGCCACGCCTTTGTGGTCTGCACCCACATTGATAAGGCGCACGTCCATAACCATATAATTTTTAATTCCACGACGCTTGACTGTACGCACAAGTTCGTGGATTTTTTTCGCTCCGGCAGGGTTGTCCGCAGAATCAGCGACCTGCTGTGCGCCGAACACGGGCTGTCGGTTATCGAGAATCCGAAGCCGTCTAGGGGCAGTTACGCCGACTGGCTCGGCGGTAAGAAACCGCCTACTTGGAAAGACGTAATCAGGGCGAAAATTGACGAGCTTGCGCCGGACTGCAAGACCTTTGACGAGTTCATCGGTGCGCTCCGTAAGGCGGGCTGCGTCGTCAAGGACGGCGGCAAATATATTTCCGTTACCGCCCCCGGCCAGAAGAAGCCGACGCGGTTAAAATCACTCGGCGAAAACTACACCGAAGCGGCAATCCGCGAACGGCTCGGCAAGGCAAGAACCAGAACAGGCGGCGGCGATTCAGGAACCCATACCCGCGTCAGTTTGCTTGTTGACATTCAGGCGAAAATCCGCGAGGGCAAAGGCGCGGGCTATGAACAGTGGGCGAAGATTTTCAACCTCAAAGAAGCCGCCAAAACCCTGCTGTTTCTGCAAGAGAGCGGTATCGGAACGTATGAGGAACTCGTGAAAAAATCAGCCGCCGCGTCCGCTGAATATTCGGCGATTTCCAAGCGGATCAGCGAGATTGACGGGCAGCAAAAAGAGATCAGCGAACTGCAAAAGCAGATAGGCGTTTACGGCAAGACGAGAGCGGTTTACGAAGCCTACCGCAGGTCCGGTTGGAAGCGTAGCTACTACGACGAACACGCCGCCGACGTCATAGCCCATCGCAGGGCGAAGAAGTTTTTCGATTTGCTGAATTTGGGCGGCAAAGTACCGCCTATGGCCACGCTGAAACAGGAATGGGCGACGCTGAACTCGGAGAAAAAACTGCTGTACGGCGACTATCACCGCTTGAAAGATTCTGCGCGGGAGCTGGCCGTCGCTCTCGGAAATACACGGCAGATTTTAGGCATTGAACGGACTACACAAGCTCCCGAAACCATGCGGGAAACGCCGCGCCCGACGAAACAACACAGTACGGAAAGATAGAGTTGCGGAGCAACTCGCAGCAGACCGCAACGCGGGCTTTGAACCGGCGCGAAGCGGTGGTTGGCGGGTCTGGGCGGCAGCACAGCGAGCGAGTAATTGGCGGTACATTCGGTAGAATGGACTGCCAATTACCCTGCTCGCCCCATTTTAATCATCACGTACTGACCCATTTTAATCATCACGTACTGATTAGCAAGGTTATCATCATGTTTTTTTAATCAGTATCGGGCAATGGAAGAGAGCAAACGGGCGACTTCCGTGCGCATTTGGTGCTGATTAAAATTCGTCTCTGTGATTACGGAGTCGCCAACAGAAAATTGGAGAGCGACTCCTCGAGTAACGATTAAAAAGCGCGGGTAATGATTAAAACTGGAAAGCAAGCGAGTAATTGCGGATACCCACCTCTCGCTTATAGCAAGAAATAATCATTACACACGGACTTTAATCATCACTTAACGAGTCAGACGCTGTATTATTATTGCGATAGCTACTGGCTACACTCTGTATTTTAATCAGCACCGAACAGGAGCATAAGCCACATAATTGCTTGCTCTTTTTTCGATGTGCTGATTAAAGAAAAGTGATGATACCCAAAACGGAAAAACGCTGTATGCGCCTTGCGGCGAACGCCGTAATTTCGGATTTTACATTTTACCCGCCGCCGTCAGCCAGTACGCCGCGCTCCAGCATTTGCAGCTCGGTTACGGCGTTCAGGAGCGTCACCACGGACTCGTAGTGCCCGTACATCTGCTCTTGAATTTCGGCGCGGAGGCGCAGGAATTCAAGCCCGCTGACTTCTCCGTGTTCCCGCGCCGATTCCGCAAGAGCGAGCCGCGCCGTAAGAACGCCGTTGTAGTTCGGATTATAACCCGCCTTCGCGCTCAAGTACCGCGCGAATACGCCCGTCGCCGACTGCCGCAATTGCAGGCCCGTCAGTTTGTTCTGAGCCTGAGCCGCCTTCAAATTGGCTTCGGCGGCGTTCTTGACGTACTCGCTTATGCCGCTCTCCGCTTCGCCGATGTACCCGGCAAGGTTTTGATTATTCTTCACGGCCATCCGGCTCTCGTTCGCCGCAACGTTTTTGACCATGAACCGGTCCCATAGAAAATCAAGAGTCCGGGGGTACGGAAGCTCAACGGTCAGAGGAAGCTCGAACGTTGGATTGAAGCCCTCGCCGTCAAATCCGGCCGCGGACGCGACCAGCGCCTTAGTCAGTTTGATTATTTCAAGGTTTGCCCCGATAGCCTGCTCCGCGGAGGCTTTCTGAACCGCCAGCGCGTCAAGGCTCGCCCGCGTGGAATCACCGAGCGACAGCTTGGTATTTTCGACGGTTATCTGAGCGTCCAGGTATTCAAGCTGTGCTTGCAGAAGCTCGTTTTGTTTCAGCATTAGGCAGACGCCGTTGTACCGCGCCTGTAACTCGTATTTTGCCCTCTCCTTCGCTTCCTCAAGCCGCGTCGGAACAAGCTCCAGCCGCGACTTCAAATCGTCAATCTGATACCGCTCCTGCGGATAGTTCTCCGGCTTATTGACGCCGGACAATTGATTCTCCAGACTCTTGATCTGCGCGTTCAGAAGCTCCGTCTGAGCGTCGTACAGGTCGGTGTATCTGTCGAATTTCTGGATGCGGAGCAGGCCGTCAAGCCTGTACGCCTCGTAGAATGCCCGCGCCGGAATCAGCGCGAGAGCGAGCGTTACCGACACGCCGATTACGGCGGCGGTTATTCGTTTTTTCATATCTTTATTTATCCATGAAGTTGAGTTTTTCCAGTACCCAGTAGATTATCTTGCGGGACTTCGTGATAATCCGGGCCTCGCAGACCATTCCGATTTTCACCTCGCCGGAATCGCCCTTCTTGTTTATGAGCGACGCGCCGTCAACGTCCGCTTCCGCGATGTAATAGCTCTGTCCCTGGTTATTGCTTCTCGCGTCGGACGATATTTTCAGAATCGTCCCCTGAAGCTCCCCGTAATCGGCATAGGGCAGCGCGTCGAACCGGAGGTTTACCGTCTGCCCCTCCGAGAGGTCGGCGATGTCGCCGTTTGGAACCGCGAGCGCGACCCGGTATGCTCCGCCCGACGCCGGAACGATTGTCGCTATGTCCGTCCCGCCCTGAATGAAATCCCCCGCGCTGACCTCCGCGTACAGGTTCAGTATCCCGTCTATCGGAGCGGTTACGCTCGCCTCGCCGATTGCCAGCCGGACGGCTTCAAGCTCCTTTTTCAGCGAGTCGCCGTTATTGTTCAGTGAGAACAGCGTGTCCGATATGGCGGAGAGCGTGTTCAGTTTTATCTTCTCCGCGGCGGTTTCCGCGTCGTAGCCCTTGTCGTCCGCGGAGGCAACCACCGCCTCCGCGCTCCTGAGCGCCGCGTTCAGGTCGTCTATGTTTTGCTGACAGTTCGTAATGCTCTGCGAGAGGTTCAGCTGCAATTCGCTTACGTACTTGCCGCGCTCCAGAACCGCCGAATCCAAATCGTATTGCGCTTTCTCCTTTTCCTTTTGCGAAACCCCGCCGCTGCTGAACAGCCGCTCCGCGCGGTCAAGCGCTTCCGTAAGGTTCGCGATTGCGGTATCGTAACGGCTCATGCTCGCCAGATAGTCGGCGTAGCGTTCCCGCGTTTCAGTATTGCTCTCCGGCACTGTGTCCACGCCCATGTCGATAGACTCTTTCAGAGCTTTCAGTCCCGCAAGCTCCGACTGATACCGGGTCAGTCCGCTTTTCGCGTTAGCTAAGGTAATCTCCGCGTCGGAAACCTGCTTGCCGTAATCCGCGTTCGTGTTGCGGATTTGCTCCAGCGCGGACGCCGTATTGGCAGCGTATTCCTCATACTTGTAGTAATAATCCGTCTGCTCCGGGTTCGATTCATCGAATAGGTTTTCGCCGTCTATGATACTCTGACGCAGAAGCTCCAGATTGGCGGTTTCCTTTGTAACGCTGCCGTACTGGCTTTGCAGGCTCTGCTCCGCGCTGATTTGGCTTTCAGCGTCGAAGCGGAGCAGCAGATCGCCCTGCTTAACGGCCTTGCCTTCCTCAAGAAAAGTTTCCGCGACCCTGCCGGAGAACCCGCTTCGGACGGCGCTGATTTTATCGTTCGGGCGAACCTCGCCAGGCGCTTTGACGTAGTAGTCAAGCTCCCCAAAGCACGCCCAGATTACCGCCGACGCGAGCAGCGCGACGAGTATGTACGCGAACCACGCCATGAACCTGTGCGGCTGCGCCAGCAGCATCTCCCGGCTGTCAGAAACGCCGCTTATGTCGATAAAAATATCCTTGTTCATGTTCTTACGCTCCCTCCGGCAGCTGCTCTTTCCAGAGGCTGTAGTAGGCTCCCCGTTTCGCCATCAAAGCCGTATGCGTACCGCTTTCGGTGAAGCGCCCCTTGTCCATAACGTAGATTCTGTCGCAGCGCATAATCGTACTCAGGCGGTGCGCGATTATGATTGACGTTACGCCGTCAGCCGCGCCGTCGATTGTGCGCCCGATGGCTTTCTCCGTGATGCTGTCAAGGTTGCTCGTCGCTTCGTCCATGATGAGAATATCCGGCTTTTTGAGCAAGGCTCTGGTTATCGCCAGCCGCTGTTTCTGGCCGCCCGAGAGGTTCGCTCCGTTTTCTTCCAGCATTGTCTGGTAGCGGAGCGGCGTCTCGTTAATGAAGTCGTGCGCGCGCGTAGTCATGGCGGCGCGGATTACTTCCTCCATGTCCGGGTTCTCCAAGCCCAGCGTCAGGTTGTCGTATATCGTGCCGGAGAACAGGAAAATATCCTGCGAGATGTACGCTATTTTTTCGCGCAGGGCTTCAAGGTTTATGTCCTTAACGTTATGGCCGCCGATTGTGATTTCGCCCTTTTCCCACGGGTAGAAGCTCAGCAGCAGCTTTACGAGCGTCGTCTTGCCGGAGCCGCTTTCGCCCACCAGCGCTATCTTCTCGCCGGGCTGTATATCAAGGTTTATGCCGTCAAGCACGAGCGCGCGGGTTCCGTAGCGGAAGTCCAGATTGCTGATTTTTATCGCTCCCCGCAGGCTGGAGGGGCTGATTTTCTTGTCCTCGTTCTCGGATTTTTCGAGTTCAAGATCAAGGATTTCGCCCAGACGGTCGGAGGCTACGATTGCCGTCTGCATCGCGGGCTGGAGGTTTATCAGGTTCTTCACGGGGTCAAGGAAGTATACGAGCAGCGCGTTGAAGGTCAGCAATTGCCCGACCGTCAGCCTGCCCTGAATCACGAACGTCGCGCCTGCCCAGAGGATTACCACGCCGCCCACCGCCGACACGAAGCCGCTTAAAGACCCGGAAACGTTGTTAAGCAGCCCGTTCTTGAATACTGTTCGCTCTAAGCGGACGAACCTGCGCTCGGTCTGGAGGTTCGCCGTGCGCTCCGAGTTAAACGCCTTGACGGTTTCGATTCCGTTCAGCGATTCGATCAGGTAGGAGCTAAGCTGCGCGTTTTCCTCCATGCTCTTTTGGTTGACGTCGCGGAGCGGCTTGTTGAAGCACAGCACGATTACTCCGTACAGACCCACTACGATTACCGCGATTACGAACAGCGTTCCGTTCGTCACGAACAGGATGATGCCGCCCGCGACAGCCATCAGCGTGTCTATCATAATCGTAAGCGTTGCGCCGGAGATGGCGTCGCGGATTTTGGAGGCGTCCTGAAAGCGGGATATAATTTCGCCGACCCTGCGGGTTCCGAAGAAGCTCATGGGTAGCTCCAGAACGTGCGAATAGTAGCCGAGAATCAGATTAATATCCAGTTTCTGGCTCATGTACAGCAGCATATGGCTTCGGAACGCGCCAAGCAGAATCTGGAACAAATACAGCGCGATTACGCCCGCTGAGATAATATGTAA
>JAISCI010000071.1 GCA_031265685.1 Clostridiales bacterium | reverse complement strand
GGGCTGAGGTATTCGTGGTTTATTTCCTCGTATACCGTTTACGGCGGCGAAGCTTTCCGCACGTCCATGTTTCTCGGAGTACTGTTTATGACAGTTATCCCCATACTGCCGATATGCGTTATATACCAGATTGTTTATTGGGCGTACTGGCTCAGGCACAGAAAAGACTGACCGGCGACGTTATGCCGGGTGCAGGGCAAATTTATTAAGGAATTTGCCGGGTTCAAGGCAAATTCACTACGGAGTGACGCTTGTGACAGAGAATATGGGTTCGGTAGCCCAGATAATAGGGGCGATTGTGGACGTAAAATTCCCCGCGGGGAAACTGCCGGCCATTAACAACGCCGTCGTCGTCGAAACGGGCGGAGGAACGCTGACGCTGGAAGTCGCGTCGCACTCGGGCGGCGACGTCGTTCGCTGCGTCGCGATGGACGCCACCGACGGCCTGACGCGCGGCCTGAAAGTCCGCGACACGGGCGCGGCCATATCCGTGCCGGTCGGGACGGATACGCTGGGGCGCATGTTCAACGTGCTGGGCAGCCCGATCGACGGCAAACCCGCCCCCGAGGGGACGGAACGCTGGGCTATTCACCGGTCCGCGCCCGCCTTCACCGAGCAGGCCACCCGCGTATCCATGCTGGAGACGGGCATAAAGGCCATCGATCTGCTCTGCCCGTATTCCAAGGGCGGCAAGATCGGGCTCTTCGGCGGCGCGGGCGTCGGCAAGACCGTACTTATCATGGAACTGATCCGCAATATCGCCACCGAGCACGGCGGTTACTCCGTGTTCGCGGGCGTGGGCGAACGCACGCGCGAGGGCAACGACCTGTACGGCGAGATGCGCGATTCCGGCGTCATATCGAAGACGGCGCTCGTATTCGGCCAGATGAACGAGCCGCCGGGGGCGCGTATGCGCGTGGCTCTCTCCGGGCTTACGATGGCGGAATACTTCCGCGACGTGGCCGGTCAGGACGTGTTGCTTTTCATTGACAATATCTTCCGATTCATACAGGCTGGGTCCGAGGTTTCCGCGCTGCTCGGGCGGATGCCCTCCGCCGTGGGATACCAGCCGACGCTGGCTACGGAGGTCGGCGCGCTGCAGGAGCGGATCACCTCCACGCGGAAGGGTTCGATAACGTCCGTGCAGGCGGTGTACGTGCCCGCCGACGACTACACCGACCCAGCCCCCGCGACGACGTTCGCGCACTTGGACGCCACCACGGCGCTGTCGCGCTCGATAGTCGAGCTGGGGATATACCCGGCGGTCGATCCGCTGGTCTCCACAAGCCGCGTGCTCGATCCGTCCGTGGTCGGCAAGGAGCATTACCAGACCGCGCGGGATGTTCAGGCCATATTGCAGCGCTACAAGGAATTGCAGGACATCATCTCGATACTCGGAATGGACGAGCTTTCGGAGAACGACAAGCTGATCGTAAGCCGCGCCCGCAAGGCGCAGAGATTCCTGTCGCAGCCGTTCTTCGTGGCGGAAAAATTCACGGGGTACGACGGGCGGTACGTACCCGTAGCCGAGACGATCCGGGGCTTCAAGGAGATACTGGACGGACGTCACGACAATATCCCCGAGTCCAATTTCCTAAACACCGGAGCCATCGACGACGTTATCAGCAAATATAACGCGTCGAAGGCCGGCGGGCAGAAAGCGTGACGCGTATGTCCGAATCCGAAAAAAGCGCGCTGACGCTCAAGATAGTCACGCCTCTGGGCGTCCTGTTCGAGGGCGCGGCGGATATGATTATAATGCGCGCCCAGGACGGCGACATCGGCGTACTGCCGGACCACGAGCCGTTTACCGCCGCGTTGGGATACGGGGTGGTCCGCGCGTTCGCGGACGACGATGAGACCGTGTTTTCCGTGCTGGGCGGTCTGGCCGAAGTGTCGGAGGATCACGTAGTCGTTCTTTCGGACGCCGCCGAGCGTCAAGATCAGATCGACGCCGATCGGGCGCTCGCCGCGAAAGAACGCGCCGAAGCCATGCTGCGCCAGCAGTCCGACGCCGTGGACATAAAAAAAGCGTCGCTGGCGCTGCGCCGCGCGCTCGTGCGTATCGAGGCGTCGAGCTATCCGCTGATCGGAGGGCGCGGGATGCGGAAATAAGCGATGGAATTAATATCAGTGATAAAGACTCGTCCGTCCGGGGATAATTCCATTTGGATTTGTACCAAATGGAATTAGTCCCGGACGGTTTTTTTATTTATTTTGTGTTCCTTATTGAATTTGCCCTGAATCCGGCAAATTCCTTATGAATCTGCCCTGAATCCGGCAAATTCCTTACTGCTTTGCCTTCAGCGCCTTGGTCAGCGCCCCCACTATTTCCTCAGCCGAGGCGAACGCCCCCGTTTCGGCTATCACGTACACCACGCTTATATCAATATCATTGGCCTCGCCGTATACCTCCGCCTTCTTCGCGACGGTGCCCATAATGCTCTCGACCACGGGCGGCGGGCATTCCGGGAAAATCAGCAGATACTCCCCGCCCCCAAGCCCGCACATGACATCCGTCTTGCGGATACCTTTCTTTACGATGGCTGTTACCTCACCGAGCGCCGCGTCCTCGTCGTCCGCGGACCTGACCGCGAAAACCGCCGCCGTTACCGCCTTTCCGCCATACGCGGCGATCAGCGCGTCCAGCTTTTCAAGCCCGCTCTCTCTGCTCGCGATCTCCAAATCCTTAACGGCCCTTTCCCCCATCTGCCATTCCCCCATACTTCCATGTAATAAGAACCCCGGTTATACAAACTCCCCGCCGACCGCGATGCTGGGCCTGGCGTTCAGCGACAGCGGATGCCGCCGGCCTTCCGCGTAGTCATAATAAGCCCTCGCGGCGACCATCGCGGCGTTGTCCGTGCAAAGCTCCGCGCCGGGTATGCTGACGTCCACGCCCAGCCTGGCGGCCATATCGTACACGGCGGAGCGCAGAAAACTGTTCGCAGCTACACCCCCCGCAAGGGCGAAGCGCTGCGCGCCGGTCCGCCGAAGCGCACGCTCCGCTTTTTCGATCAGCACGCCCGCAACGGCGTCCGTAAACGACGCGGCGACATCCGCCGGGACTATGGCGCGACCGAGCATCCGCGACTGGTTGATATAATTCAAAACGGCGGATTTAAGTCCGGAGAAACTGAAATCCAGCCCGTCGCCGGTCAGGCCGCGCGGGAACGGTATCGCTTTCGGATCACCGGATCGCGCCAGCCTGTCCATCTCGACACCTCCGGGATAGGGCAGGCCAAGCGCCCTGGCGGCTTTGTCAAAAGCCTCTCCCGCCGCGTCGTCCCGCGTCGATCCGATCACCGCGTACTCGCGGTATCCCCGCACGTCCACGAGCGACGTATGCCCGCCGCTTACGACCAAGGCGACAAACGGCGGCTCGAACCCGGGCGTGGCGATATAGTTCGCGCAGATATGCGCCTCGATGTGATGTACGCCGATGAGCGGCTTACGCGCGGCGAACGCCAGACCCTTCGCGAAACCGAGTCCCGTCAGCAACGCGCCGACAAGCCCCGGACCCGCCGAAACCGCCACCGCCGATATGTCCGCGAGCGAGACGCCCGCGCATTCGAGCGCCACCCCCGTGACCGCGCTGATTTTCTCGATGTGACTCCGGGACGCCACCTCCGGCACCACGCCGCCGTATACCCGGTGAACGGCGATTTGCGAATCTATCACATTCGACAGAACCTCCGAGCCGCCGCGCGTCACGGCGGCGGACGTCTCGTCGCAACTCGTCTCTATGCCGAGTATCAACGCGTCTCTCAACGTCTATCCGCGCCCTTTGCCAATATAATCCCGCGTTGCCGCTCCCTGTCCCATACGGGCGGTTCCGGGTCGGGTGGAACGCGGCAGAACCGTTTGTACACAAACACATTGAGCGCCGCGACCGCCGCGGCACCTAACGCGGCGGCGGGTACGACCGCCAACTTTATTACCCATCCCAAATAGGGAATAAAAGACAATACTTCTATTAGTATAACACCAAAAATCACGTATGCAACAGTATTCGACTGAAAAACAGAAAAAATTTTCTGCAAAAATTCGCCATTCGCGCCGATTTCGTCGAGGAAGCAACGCAACAGTTCCATGACGTATCTTCCGGCGCAAAGCGCCAGAGCGGTCTCCCCGACGACGACCGCCACCGCGCCGCCACCGGCCAGCGCGAGCGCCGCGGGCGCCAGCGCGACGCCGAAAGCCAGCGCGACAGTCGCCGTTACGATAACGGCGTAAGCCAGCGCCCCCGTCTCGGCGGCACGGAGCGGTTTGTACCCGATCCACGCCGCCGACTGCTCGACAAACCCCGCGAACATAATATAGACGACGACGCAGCCCAGTACGGCGGACAACGACAAAAAGCCCTTGACGATCAAAGGCTTGTCGAACGGTATCCAGCTAAAGCCGAACTCAGGCATCACCGCCAGGGCGCTCGCCGCCTTCTCCCGCGAATTTTGCTTGGTTCACGCAAACTTCCTCGAATTTTGCCTGGTTCACGAATTCCTCCAGCATAAACGCCGCGTAGGCCACAGCCACCGCGCCCGCCGCTATCGAAAGCGCGACGCTGTATTCGGCGACGAAAGCCCCGACGATCTCGAAAACCCGCGTCAGCTCGGCGGATACCACCACCGACACGTTCGCGACGAAAGACGCGTAGGGCGCCAGCCACTCCGCGTATCCTGATCCCGCCATAAGCGCCAGCAACTGATCCCGGGACGAAACGACGAGCAGCGCGACCCCGAGGATCAGCGCCGCCGCCGTCCAAACCGCTCCCAGAACCTTCTCCGCCAGCGCGTCGCGCCGCGAGTACGTTTTGCCGCAAACGGACACCTTCTCCAAAACGGCCTCCTGGAATCCGTCCGGCGCGGGAATAAGCCCGGTTTCGTCAAAGCCCGTTATCATTTCGTCATAGATGAGAAAATCCGCCATGCAATCCGCGCACTCACGCATATGAGCGTTCAGCCGCGCGGCTTCGGCGTCCGTCAGCGACTTGTCCATGTACCGCATTATCAGCGCGTCGGCAGCGCGGCAGGCCTTCGACCGTTCATCCTTAGGCTCCACTTCCTCACCCCATTCCCTCGGCGTAGGACTGCTTCAGCAATTTCCTGCCCCGGAATATTCTGTTCTTTACCTTCGAGAGCGGCTCGCCGATCACTTCGGCTATCTCCTGATAACTGAGCCCCTGCTGGTGATACAGCACGATCGGTATTTTGTACATATCCGGCAACGCCGCCACTATCCGCCCTAAAAGCTCGTTCCGCTCCTTCGCGATAAGAACCTCCTCGGGTCCGGGATCCTGGCTGGCGATCGGCTTCGCGTCGTCTATGTTCGACTCGTCGGTCTTGCGCTTACGGCGCGTGTCTATAATATGGTTTGTGGTTATCCTCATTATCCATGTGGAAAATTTATACTCCGGGTAATATTTATCAAGGTTCTTATAGACCTTGACGAACACGTCCTGCGCTATGTCGGCGGCTTCGTCCCGGTCCCGCGTCATCCGCGCGATGATGGAATAGACCAGATTCTTATACCGCGCGACAAGCTCGGCGAAACCGTCATTCTCACCGTTAAGGCAGAGGGAGATCAGTTCGCAGTCGGTTAGGGCTGAACGGTCGTTCATGACGCATCACCTCTTACATATACGTAAAGGGGCGGGGAAAGTTCGGTTTTGTATCACAGCCTCTTCTTTATCCCGCGTTTCACCCGCTCCAAATCACTGTCGTTCAGCAACGGTATGAGCGTTTGGATTTCCTCCGCGGGCTTATCCCACCACTTGAACGCTTGCAAGAGCGCGATCAGCTCGTCGTCAAAGCGCTTGCGGACAGGCTTCGCCGGATTGCCCGCTACGATTGTGTACGGATCGGCGTCGCCGGCGACTACCGAACTCGCGCCGATTATCGCTCCGTCGCCGACGCGGACGCCGGGCAGAATTGTGGCGTTCTGTCCAATCCATACGTCGTTGCCTATCACGGTGTCGCCTTTAAGAGGCATTTCGGCAATCAACGGCTGTTCCTGCTCCCAGTTTTCCAATATATAGAACGGGAACGTACTTACGCTGTTCATCTTGTGGTTAGCGCCGTTCATAATGAACTCCACGCCAGACGCTATCTGGCAAAACCTGCCGATAATCAGCTTGTCGCCGTAAAACTCGTAATGGTGCGTCACTCGGCTCTCGAAGTCCTCGCCGCTGTAATAGGTGAAATCGCCGACTTCAATATTAGGGCGCGTAATCGCAGGCTTGATATAGGTGACGGGGAAACCCGGCACGGGGTGGATTATGGTCGGGTCTGGGGTCGTCCTCATTTTTCCGCCGCTCCAGTCTGTTTATACAGTGAGCATAACACATAAATTTATATACGTAAAGGCGCTGGGTGAGTTCGATTATTCGTTGTTTTATTTTTTCGGCCCGGTCTTATCGCAAAACATCATTGGTGTACTCGGTAAAAAAGCTGTAAAAGACAGCTCTTTCATTTTGCGTTCCAACACGACAGCGTTTTTAGCGTAGACGGCTGCCGCACAATCATAGAGGCGGTTCTCAACGTCCTGCCGCGTGAACGGGGGAAGCGGACCGTAACCTGTCACGGTCCGGGGTTCACCCGCGGCATACTCGCTCGTCGCTGAAGCGCGCGACAGCCGCGTTAAATCATGAATCAGCAAGCGCCTGTATCACAAAGGGCGTTTATTCTTTCTCGGCTTTAACTTGTCTAGAATTGAACGCGCATCCTTTTCATGTGCATCTCACGTTCTTCCGCTATAATGAGTGGTGGTTTTTTTATAACATATACACAGAGATCAGATTTTTGGCTATATCCGATTAACCAGCCTAATCCCCGAAGTCTTGCAGCTTGTAGACGAGGGCAAAATTGCCATGCGCCCCGCCGTGGAATTCTCGCATTTACCCACAGAAACCCAAGAAGCCCTGCTTGAAGCGATGGAGATTGAGAACTGCACCCCGAACCACGCGCAAGCCATAAAAATGAGTAAGTTTGCCGAGGAAGGGCGGCTTGACGGGAATATCATCTGTTCCATCATGCAGGAGGAAAAGCCCAATCGGGCGGAACAGTTCAAAATGCCGCGTGAGCGCATCAGCAAGTATTCCGCGCCGAGGACGCCCGCCGAATTTCGCGTGGATGAAGTTTTTTGGTTCACGCGAAATTCCGTCACGTGAAAATTACCTTACCTTTTTAAAATTCGCTTAAACTCGCGCTTTGTTATGGGCGCGACCGATTTTTCAATTGTATTGCCATGCCGATTTCTCGCGTGACATATACACATGTTTATCTCCCGATCTGATCCTCGACCACAAGCGCAACTGGGATACACCGAGCGGCTACTACCTTGACCTGATTCGGCAGGTCATATCTAGAATATGGAGCGACTGCAGTACTTCTACCCAAAAAATCACCATGCGAAAATTCATGGCGGGCGATTTCAATTATATTGCTGTGATTTTTCGGGTACGAAATATGTCGGCCGCGAAAAGCCATAACTAACGACAAAATCATTAGTTCTTGACAGTGTTTTTAGGAAGTGATACAATATTAGTGTAATAAATGCACAACGATATTCTTTGCGGCGGCGGAAAGATTGTAGAAATTATCGTCAAAGCGGAACGAAAGGGGTGCGTCAGCGCAGTGCCATAATGAGCTGAGCTTGATTTTCATCCGTAAGCGCCGGTCAAGGATTGTGTACGTTGCTTCACAAATAAATGTACCAAAACCGCTTTCGAGCCGGGGGGACTCCGCCAAACGGCGGCTGTCGGCGACAGGCGGCAAAGACGAACCCACGAGGCGATTTTGATCGGCGGTTGAATTCACGCTTGAAACCGCGTGAATTCGAGCGGCTTTCTCATGAACCGCGCGGGCTTATTGATTCGCTGTTATAATAGGAAGGAGTATGCCACAAATGCGAGAAACGTTAAGGAGACGTCTGAATTTTCCGGGTTCCGGACAAATTCAGACGTCGGTGAAACTCGCGAGAAAAGCGCTGTCGCTGTGTTTGACGTTCGTGCTGACGTTTTCGTTTACGGTGATACTGAAAACGGCGGCGGACGAGGATGTCGCGGATGTTCTGGCTTCGTATACGGCTTCTACGTACAACGAGATCGGTATCAACGGCACCGAATTATCGACGGATTACATGACCACCAACAAAGGCAACAAATTCAAAGGGTTTGGCGCGATCACCTGCAACAACTCCTCGACGCTGCTCATTGACTACAAATACGAGCATCCGTCGGAGTATTGGGAGATCATGAATCTTCTGTTCAACCAGGACACAGGAGCCGGCATCCAGCACGTTAAGATCGAGATGGGCGCGGACGTCAACACGTCCAGCGGCACCGAACCCGCTACGATGCGCTCGAGCGACGAGCGCGCGAACGTCCGGCGCGGCGCGGGATTCATGTTCGCGGCGGACGCCAAGAAGGTCAACCCCGATCTGGAAGTCAGCCTGCTGCGCTGGGCGAACCCCGCGTGGGTCGGCGATAACGAACCGAGCACGGAAACCGAGTACGCGAACTATTACAAATGGTTCCATGATACGGCGGTTTCGTTCTACGAGGACTACGGCTGCTATATCGACTGGATCAACCCGTCCGAGAACGAAAGAGCGGCCGAAACCGCCTGGATCATGCAGTTCTACAAGAGGATGAAAGAGGACGCCACGTTCCCGAATGGCGCGAACATCAAGATCATCGCCGCCGACGAGAACACGTCCACCAGTTTCTTCGACACCGTGGCCGGGGCGGGGAGCGCTTTGACCGTCAACGACGTTTTCACCGGCGCGTCGTCCAGTAAGAACATACGCGACGTTGTGTCCGCTCTGGGTTATCACTATACTTGGAATATGAGCAACAGCATCACAAGCCTGAACCAGACCTACCAGAAGGAAGTCTGGTATTCCGAAGGCAACGCCATGCAGACGCCCTCGCGCCTGGTGTACAACTCTACGCACACGAACAGCAGTAACGACGGGGCGCATAACATCACCGCGCCGGGCATCCTGAACAACTACATAACGGGATGGACGCTGAACAAGCGCACGTTCTATATGTACCAGCCGGCCCTCGGCGCCATGGCGTTCGGATCGAAGTACCAGTACAAGCAGGCTCTTCTGGCCACCGAACCGTGGAGCGGGTATTACGACGCCGACCTGCCCATCTGGGGCATGATGCATTGGAACCGCTTCATCGGCTATGATCAGAAGCGCACCGACTTGGCCGGCTCAACCGGGCGCGGGTGGTACGTTTCGGAGGACGGCTCGTGGAGTCCGTCCAGCAACAGCGGCAGCGATTACACGAATATCGGCACGACGAACATCGCGTACAACCACATATCGTATATCTCGCCGGACAAGAACGACTTTACGACGGTGCTGGTAAACGCGACGGGTTCCGCCTCGGGGACGATAACGTTCCAGGTGCAGAACATCGGCAATTTCAACAAAACGGGCGGAAAGATCTACATATGGAAATCCAGCAACCCCGAGAAGGCCGGAATCGGCAACGGGCGCTCGGCTTCCTACGATTCGCTCTGGTTCCGCCAAACGGATACGATCGACTCCAACGGGACGGGCGCGCAGACGTTTAATCTGACTGTCGCTTCCAACGAGATAGTGACGGTTACGACCCGCGCGACCAACCCGAACACGGGCAACGCCATCAACGCCTACGAGCGTCCCCGCGTCGGCGCGCTGGCGCAGACGACGGGTAGCGCGAAGGCTGTCGCGTCCGGCAACTATCCGTTGGACTACGGTACGCCGGAGGGCGAGGAAGTCAATACATTCCTCTACGACAAGAATCAGACCAACGTCCTCTACGAGGACGATTTCGAGTACGACGGCTATCCGGCATATCAGCTTAAAGACGGCGGCCCCTCGTGGGATTACGTGGACGCGAAGGGCGGACAGGTGCGTTACATGAACGCCGTCGGCGGCGCTCTCGAGGTGGCTAAGGGCGCGGGCAAGACCGGCAACGGTATGCGCCAGATGATCGGCAGCGACAACCTGCCGAACGAATGGGACGGTGGCAACGTTTTCAGCTATTCCATGCTGGGCGATCCGCGCTGGCAGAATTTTACGGCGGCGATAGACTTCAAGCTCGACCCCGCCAGCACGGGCGGAGGTCCGTCCCCGGCGGTCGGCAGCAGCTTCGAAGGCAGCAACGGCGATTTTGTGGCGCTGGGCGTTCACAACACCATCGCCGATCTTGTGGACGTAGGCGACCCGCTGACTACTTCCGGTTACAAGATGAACATCTATTCCGACGGCTCTTGGGTATTCTACAAGGGCAACAGCGGCATGTCGGGCGGCGGCAACACCAACACCATCCGCGCCAAAGGCACGATCGCCGGCTTCGACAAGACCGCGTGGCACAACATGGCCATCAAGTCCAGCGAGAGCGATAACGGGCTTAACAAGGTGTTCACGTTCTATTGCGACGGAACGCAGCTGGGCACGTGGACGGACGAAAGCAACTACCAGTACCGCTTCGGCCTTATCGTTGTCGGCACGTCCAAACGGCACCATGTGTTCGACAACATCAAGGTGACGAAGGTCAACGGCAAAGCCCCGTACTCCACGCTTATCGTGGACGATCTGGACAGCGCGCCGTCGGCCACGGGCGAATCGCCGATCAACCTGTCGTATTCCGGCACGTGGACGGCTTCGCCGCAGGCCAGCTTCGGCGGCCAGGGCAACGGCGGGGGCGGCCAGGCGGCCATCAACCGCTCGCTGACGACGACTTCCACGGCGAACGCCAGCTTTACCTTTACCTTTACGGGTACGGGCTTCGATATAGCGGGCGATTCCGGCACGTCGTCCAACACGACCAGTCTGACCGTCACGGAAGGCGGCACGACCGTCGCGACGATCAGCAAGAACGCGTACCAGTCGGGCAACATGCTGCGCATGACTCCGTTTTCGGTCCGCGGCATGACCTACGGGACGCACACCGTGACCGTCGCCGTTACGGGCGGGACGCTCCGCGTCGACGCTATCCTCCCGGTCGGCGCGGCGTATTCGGAGGGTTATTCCGTAACGCCCGCCCAGCTTGACTTCGGCAGGGTAACTCAGGGCTACGCCGCGCAGACCGCGCAGACGCTGACCGTCGCCAACAATTCGGCTACGGCGCGCGCGATAACGGCGGCGATACCGACCGAATACGCCTCGCTGTTTGAGGTTGTGTCCGGCAACGGCGCGAACCTTCCGGCAAGCGGGACGCAGACGATCACCGTGCGCCCCAAGACGGAGCTTTCTCCCGGTCTTTACAAGGCGGTCGCGCGCGTTACGATTAACGGCGAAATCACGGACTATGACCTGCATTTTGAGGTTACGGACGGAACCAGCCCGCTCCAGAGCGTCAACGCCGTTACGCTCGCCTGCTATCCGGGCGGCGAAGGGCTGGTGCTGCCGGCGACGATTCAGGGCGTCGATACGAACGGCGACACAGTGACGATCACCGACTTTACCATTAACACCGCCAACGCCGCTTCCGCGACCGCTTACGGCTCGTCCACGCTCAGCGGTTCCGCGACATATGGCGGGGCGACAGTAAACTTCTCGGCCTACCTTGAAGTCGTTCCTGTCGGTACGCTCGTTTACATCAACAGCGGCACCGTCGCGACGAACACGACCGACGCGCCGTATAGCGCCGTCAAGAACCTTGTCGGCGCGGACAATCTGCTCAACAATAAGTCTGATCAGGCGTATTCAGCGCCGTGGGGTTATGAAGAAGGGCCGACGAGCTCTGGTATTGGCGTACACGTGCCGGACAACGCCGCCAACAAGTGGACGTCGTTCCTCTATGGAAACACCAACACGGCGGGCGTTTCGTTCCAGTATGTTTTGGGAACGCTTAAACCCGGAACGTACACTGTCGCGGCGGGCTTGACCACGCATACATGGAGTCAGCGCACGTATGAAGTCGGTTACGTAGGGGGCGATACCCGAACGGGAACCGCGACAATTATCCCGAACACGAACAACGGCAATTCCAACACGACGACTGTAGCGGGCAGTTCGACGGCAACGTTTATCGGTAAATTGAACGTAACAACAGAGCAACAATACACGTTGCGCTTTACGGCGAGAACGCAGGCTCAGGCGCCGATTGTGGCGTGGATCATCGTCAGCGACGACGACGCCACCCTCACGGCGGAGCCGGAGCTATCCGCGAACCCCGTCTCCAAAGACTGGGGAACCTTGGCCGCGGGCTACACCAACGCTATGGCTCCCGCGCAGACGTTCACGATCACCAACAGCGGGGCGGGCGCCGCGGAAGGGCTTACGGCGGTCGTTTCGGGCGACTATGAGATAACAACCGCGCTTTCGTCCGCGAATATCGCGGCGGAGGGCGGTACGGCTACCATAGCCGTGCGCCCGAAAATAGGGCTTTCGCCGGGAACATGCAACGGCACGCTGACCGTCGGAGATCTTGTGATCAACCTGTCGTTTAAGGTCGTCGCGGAGGCGGTCACGCTTGATCCGGTCAGCAAATACTGGGGCGAGCTTGCCGCCGGTTACGGCGCGCAGACCGCGCAGACGTTTACCATCACTAACAACACCACGGCGGCGGTGACGATCAGTTCCGTCGCTTTGAGCGGAGCGAACGCGGATGCGTTCAGCCTTGGGACGGCGCCCGCGAACGTCGCGGCGGGCGGCACGGCGACATTCACCGTGAACGCGGCGACAGGGCAGGGTCAGGGCGCGAAAAGCGCGACCGTCACGGTCACGCCGTCGTACAGCAACGCGAAAACCGCTTTGCTCAGCTACACAGTCTCGGCGGACGTGATCAACGTCAGCCCGGCGAGCGTCAGTCTGTCGGCGTACACGGGTTACGCGGCCGCGCCGAGCCAGACGGTCACGGTGACGATGGAATCGCGGACGGCGGCGACGGTAACGGCCGCCAAATCCGGCGCTGACGCGGACAGCTTCAACCTGTCGGTGACAAATCTGTCCGTCCCGAGCGGCACGGGCGGCGCGTCGTTCGCCATAACGCCCGTAACGGGGCTTGCGGCGAGGACGTATACCGCGGCGGTGACGCTGACAAGCGGAATGGTTACGAAAGAAATCAGCGTGACATTCACCGTCAGCGACGACGCGATCAGCGTCGCCCCGGCGGCAATTACGCTTAACGCCGTGGCGGGTTACGCGACGGCGCCGAACGGCAGCGCGTCGGTGTCCATCGCCAGCGGCACTGCCGGGACGGTGACGGTGGCCAAGGGCGGAACGAACGCCGCCAGCTTCAACCTGTCGGCGGCCAGCCTGAACATAGGCGCGGGCGGCTCGCAAACGCTGACCGTAACCCCGGTTACGGGACTCGCGGCGGGTCCGTACACCGCGACGATTACGCTCTCCAAAGCGGGCGCCGCCGATAAGACCATTGCGGTGACGTTTACGGTCGCGGCGGTTACTATCGCGGCGGATCCGACGAGTATCGCGTGGGACGCGCTGACGGGCTACGGTTCGCCGTCACAGAATATTAAGATCACGCACAACGCGCCGGGATCGGTCAACGTCACGGCCGTGATAAGCGACGATCCATCCGAAACGGGCGACGACGCGGCTGTGTTCTCACTTGGCGCGGCGTCTGTATCCGTCCCGACGGGTTCCGGCGGCGGCACGTTGCAGGTGTCGGCGAAAACCGGGCAAGCGGCGGGCACTTACAAAGCGATTTTGACGCTTACGCCCGTTGGGGGTTCGGCGATAACGATACCGATTACGCTTGTCGTAACGGACGAACCCGTTATCAGGACGGAGGATTTCGGTATTTATAACGACGGCAGCCGTTATTGGTGCTGGTCGTGGCGTAATAATGACGTGTACAGTACTGCCCAAAAGCTTTACGTCGGTACGTATGGTACCACCGAGGCTCAATACAGCGGAACGGCAAAGGCCAGCTACTACAACGGCGAAACTGGAACGAGGAGTAGTTCTACTTACGGCAGCGTTTCGTTTGTTCAGTATCGTATACCGCCGGAGATTGACAGGAGTACGATTGAAAGCGCGACTATTGACTTCACGGTTTCCGACTGCAGCAACCTACAAGGCTCGACTACGTTGGCGTTGTACGAGTTCAGCGAGACGCTGAACACCGGCATCTACAGCGCCACTAGCGCTACGACTGGTCAGAACTTACGGTCGAACGCGCCGACAGGAACGAAAGTCGTTGACAAGAGCGGAAACAATGTCACTGCCGCCTGCGGTACCACAGGCAACACCGTTACGTTCGATATCACCGACTACGTGGCGACGGGCAACGGCAAGGACAAAGAGATCATTGAGTTCATGATACTGGCTAACAACGACAACCAGTATTTCTATGGACCGAATAACAGCAGCGCGACCAGCGCCCAAAAGCCGCATTTCTACATCACCTACAACGCGGCTGGTATGAGTTCGCTTTCTCCGCGGACAACCGACTACTTGCTGGCGGTGTATGACGATGAATCGCCCGCAAACGTTCTTCCGGCTGTCGTAACCGCCGATCTCTCGTACCAAGGCGTTGACAGCGTAGTACCGGCGACGATAAACTGGCCGGCGGTAAATTTCGCGGCCAACGTCTATGAAACGGTTGCGCTTGAAGGAACGGTTACTTACGATACCGGAACGGAAATACTGACAGCGACGCAGAAAGTAAACGCTAAGATAGAGGTTATCAAGCCCGGAACAGTCGCGTTCGTCAACGCCGGATCGGCGTCAGCCGGATCGGACGTCTATAACGCGGTCAGGGATAAAGTCGGCGCGGATAATCTGATTAATACAGTTTCAGACAAAGCGTATGCCGCCAGTACTTGGGGCGGATATCGTCAGGGTTCGGATCGCGCGAACTTTGCGATGCCAAATGGCTCAACGCTGACGTATACATCGGTCGCCGTGGCGACACGCGGCGATAATCCGGGCGTAATCAACGCCGGAAAGTATGATACGGGCTTTAACGGCGGCCGCGACGTTGGCAGAAACGGTTTCGAGTACGTTATACGCCTTACGCCCGGCGAATATCAGTTCATCGTCGGTTTGCGCGAGTGGTTCGACGGCAGCCTGGGTGATAACAATACCCGCGAGATCGTCGCGGCGGCTATCGTTGACGGCAATACCGAATATGGCACAGTGTTCGATATAACGGGCGTAGGCGCGGCGGGTTACCAAATCGGCGCTACTCCGGCTCTGGGTTGGGATCACGGTTATTTCGCGGCTGACGTTGTAGTCGAGAACGAGCAGGATGTAATTCTTATGCTCGCTTCCGGCACGGCGTCCGAACGCGCGGCGTCGCTGGCGTGGCTCCAAGTCGTCTACAAAGGCTCCGCCGACCCGGGCAACACGAACCCGGCAGAGCCGTTCTACTACGACACGCGCTTCAATCTGCCGAGCCTTACGGCTGGCGCGGCGCTTTCCTCGGCCAGCTACCTGACTAACGCGACGGCGAACGAGCTTAGCCTTAACCTTATGCAGGCGCTGTACGGCGAGGGCAAACTGGTGAGGATCAATCGGGAGAACGTAGTAATTCCGGCGTTCTCGACCGTCGTCGGCACGGTCGGCTTCACGCTTCCCGCGGAACTGCCGGACGATCCGTCCGTTACGCTGTATTTGTGGGACGACGACTACGCGCCTGCCGCCGCCGCTGTCGTCTTTAACGGCGCGGCAAACGGCGGCGGATGGCCGTCGGCGATGGTAACGGATTGGAACAATCTGGCGCTGTCTAAGCCTGTCGGCTCGATACTCGTCGGCAATCTTGAAACGCCGCCGGCGGCCGGTACGGGCGCGATCACCATCGCTTGGGCTTCGGTCAACCCCGAAACGCTGCTGACGACCGGGCGGACGATTCCCCCGGCGAGCGACGTAACGACCGCGCTTGTGGCGATGATCACAAGCGGAGCGAACAGCTTCACCAAGGCGTTCGAGTACACCGTGGCGTCGGCTTCGGGCGACGCTTACGCCGTGGCGAAAACGCTGGACGCGATAAAACTGGAATACGACCCGATCCCCGCGACGGAAGTCTATGAGGATTTCGCCTCCGACGCGGCCTTGCAGACAACGAGCGCCTACGGCGCGGCGATCAGCTGGGTGAGTTCGGACGAAACGGCCATGACAAGCGCGGGCGAAAACAAGGTCACGGACACGGCGACGCACCCGGTGACGATGACGGTCACGGTATCAAAAGGCGGCGTGACGGCGACGAAGTCCTGGTCGCTTAACGTCGTCAAGAGCGCGTTTACGGCGTATTTGTTCGCGTATTTCTACGGAGAGGACGATGGAGAGCGCATGAAACTGGGTATCTCGAAAGACGGGTATCAGTGGCGCGACCTTGGTCTTGTGTCCAGCGTGGACGCGGACTTCACGCCTACCGAGGGTTCCGGCCATGTGCGCGACCCGTTCATCATCAAGGGGCAGGATCCCGACGGCAACCAGAAGTATTACATGCTGGCGACCGACCTTTATGTCGGCGGCGGCAGCGTCAACGATATCGAAGGCCGATCTTCCAGTTACCAGAACCGCGCGATCTACACATGGGAGTCCGACGACCTGATCAACTGGAGCGTCGCGACGCGCAAACGCATAGCCGATATGGACGAATATCCGTTCACGGTAGGTTCGGGCAACGCGTGGGCGCCGGAAGCGGTTTGGGTGGCGGATCACACAAACCCGGAAGACGGCTCGAAAGGCGCGTACATGATGTACTTCACGGTGAACCGTAACAACCAGAACCGCGCCGGATCTTACGACGTCGGTGTGGGCAATGTCCTTGCGTACTGGTTTACCCGCGACTTCAAGACATTTGAGGGAACGCCGCAATATCTCTACTCGCACAGCGGCAACCTTACGGGTTCAACTGCCCCGTATACCAATAACAGCCAGTCCATGGACGGCAGCGTTATCTCCTATGTTGACGGGACTGGCGTAACGCAGTATCTGCTGTTCTATCGCAAGGACGGCGGCGGCATTTACCGCCTCGGCCCGCAGCCCAGCCCCACGTCGTGGAGCGGCACGGGCACGGCGGTAATCGGTGAGACGACCGAAGGGCCGGAAGCGTTCCAAAAGATCGGCTCGACGGGTACGAGCGGCTGGCTGGTGTTCGCCGACCATTTCGGCGGCACAACTCGCTACGCGATGTATGAGCCGAACAACGTTTCGAC
This sequence comes from Clostridiales bacterium, assembly GCA_031265685.1. Taxonomy (GTDB): domain Bacteria; phylum Bacillota; class Clostridia; order Lachnospirales; family WRAX01; genus JAISCI01. The sequence continues at coordinate 1,213 of JAISCI010000071.1, read as the reverse complement.
GTTCACCACCGGCAACAACAACGAGAACTCGGCGACCAACATCGACGGCTTCATGTCCGGCGGACGCGCGCGGCACGGCGGCTTCATCACCATCGACGAAGCCCGATATCAGGCGCTTTGCAAAGCTTATGGGCTGACGCCGTAACGAGTGGGAGAGAAATCTCCGAGAGCAATAAGAAGGCGGTTTGAATTTGCTTTAGAAGTTTGCATCGAAATTTCGCTTGGACGAAGTTTGCATCGCATTTTCGCTTCGTCCAAGCGAAAATTCTTCAATTCACGCAAACTTCTGTCACGCGAAATTTCGTCGACTCACGCAAACTTCCTAGACAAATGTGCGGCAACACAAATGACAGCAAAATAATTATCTATCGTACAAAAAAACCAACCGTTACAACCCGTTATCCGCCGTTGTTCAGTGTTTAATTATGCATTATCAGCGTCGCCCACCGTTACCGGACCGCTTGTAAAATACGTACTGTCAGCACGTTTTTGTTGCTACAAACGACATTAACCATTCAAAAAGTGTCTACAAAAACCCGTAGACACTTCCAATCTCATACATTTATCGCCCGCTCAACCTAGCTTAAGTTCCTGTCCACGATACGGATTACGGCGTCGGCAACGACTCGGTGGCAAACGAAATTTATTCAAGCGGCGTGAAATATTATGCGGTTCATTCAGCTCTATAAATGAATTTTATGCATTGTAAGCGGATGGATTATACGAATTCGCAGTCTGGAACCAAGACAGCCGCTTAACGCGTGTAACGCCCTTATAACGCCTTTTTTTTAGTTTTTGTCACGGCGTTATAACGCGTACCCCCAACCTCAGACAGCGCAAAAAGTCCACCACAGCAGTAACGAAAGCCCGGTCGCAAGCCTTGTTTCTTCAAAACAAAAAGCGGCGGCAGGCATCACCCAATCGCCGCTATCAAGTCCTTGTCGCTTGCCTTGAAAATGTTGATAACTCGTCTTAAATTGTACGTCAAGAAGACGAGCGACTGCTCGGCAGTCGTTCGCTCCTTGCCCCGGCAGAGGTATTGTTTGTATCCCCAAAGCGCCTTTGTCGTACCAAACGGGTGTTCAACAATCTTTTTTCGCTCCTTGAAAATGCCGTAATTATCCGCCATTCTCGCGTTGTTTCTGTCAAGCGAGTCTTGGTAGTTATTTCGGTATATTGAACGCCCTGTTTTCTCGGCGGTTGTACACTTTTT
>JAISCI010000130.1 GCA_031265685.1 Clostridiales bacterium | reverse complement strand
GTACACAAGGCTATTAAGCGCGGTAAATACCAATATCGGTTTGTTCATGGAAAAGGCGGATGCGGGCAAAATAATGCAAGTCGCCCTTGATTCAAACGCCGCCAAAGCGATCGCCGAGGTCTCCCAAAAGCCCGACATAACGAAATACCTGTCAACCACAACGGGCAAACAGCGCGAAGCGATAGACAAAAAGCTGACAAAGGCAATTTTCGCGTGAAGCGTTGCGAAAATTCATACTGTACTTTGACAATGGGAAAGATTACCGCGAGAAAAGTTTCTCAAAGGACTTTCCGCTGTCACTGGTCAATCGGTTGGGTATAAATACTATTTACGCCACGTCATACCACGGCCAGACCAAGACGATCGAGCGCTTCTTCGGAACGTTTGAAACGCGTTTCGGCAAGTTTTGGGAGACTTATTGTAAATGTCAAGCGAAAAATCCACCACCCAATATGAAATAAAAATCCGCCACCATTAAAACGAGCTGCTTAACTAAGCGGTCTTTGCAAAAATGATAACGGATTTAAATCGTATTGGGCGGTGGATTTTTTGATCAATAAATACACCTGAACCCGCGAAATTCCTTGGGTGAATTTCGCCTGGAACCCGCGAAATTCCGTACCGCAAATTTCCTTAATAAAATTCGACGGCCTGTCATTCGCACGAGTCGTCGCATGTAATGTCGTCTCGCTGATTCCCCGCTTCTTCCAGCTCGCCAACAAGGTTCGGCACAATGACAAAGAGAACGTTTTTTCGGTCACACAGGCCGCGGCGCCAAGGGCGGCCGCGCGGAAATTGTCGCGTTCAATGCCATGGGTTTGTGCTTTTGTTTGAATCAGCGGTTCCGGCGGAATAAGCTCGGCATACGCTTGCGCTGATGAATTTTGCCTGGTTTGAAGAAATTTCGCTTGGGCGAAGTTTGCATAGCATTTTCGCGTGACAGAAGTTTGCGTGGTTCAAGCAAACTTCGTCCAAGCGAAAATGCTTCGAACCACGCAAACTTCTGTCACGCGAAATTTCGATGCAACATTCAAAGGTTACTACGACGCAACCGATATCTCAAAATGATTTTCGCTTGGCAGAATTTTGCGGCTTTAGGCAAAATTCGTTCACGCGAAAATGCGAAGCAAACTTCCCAAGCTGCCCTAGGCAGACCGAGGGCTAACTTGCCGGATGGCTTCGCCGAAAGTTATGAAACATTTCTCAAAGGCGGTTATGGCAATGTCAGCCGCGCGGCGTTCCCGAAACGCTTGGGATTGGGCGCAGTACGTTATATAAGTATATCGGATTGTACGAAGAATTTTCGCGGGTTCAAGCGAAAATTATTATGAATTGAAGGATAATAATGGATAATACGATTGAAGCCGCGCGTGACAGAATTTTGCGTGAATTGAAGCATTATCGTGTGATTCAAACGATAATGCGTTGCAAAATTTCTGGGCGCGGGCGTACAGCTTCTGTAAGTAATATTAAGGAAACTGAAAATCCCCGCGACCCAACAGGACGTTACGGACGCGTGTCATTATTTGCAAGGGCGCATGGATTCGCGTGGCTTGGAAGTTTGCTTGGTTCACGCAAACTTCCTGGGCGCGAATCCGGCGCGACATAACTTTTATAACGTTGGCGGGCATTGACGCGCTGGAAGCCGGTGATCCCGACGACGGCGTTGCTGGATTTTGCGTGTCGAAGTTTGCGTGAACCAAGCAAACTTCTATCACGCAAAAATGCGATGCTATAATGCGATGCAAAATTCGACGATGGTCTGCGCGTTGTACAAGCGTCGAGCGGTCTCGCATCGCCGCCGGAATGCGTGATATACACGGTCGGGCTTGCCGCGCTGATAAATCTACAAAGGATGTGGGTTTCTGCGTGATGAGCGGCAGGATCCCTGATGACGCGCTGGCGACGGCTTTTGCGGCATCCGCGCGACGGAGTTGCATAGCTGCTCCGGCGCGGCGGGAATGAATGCGATCCGCGACCGAACATGAATAAAACTCCTTGCGGAATTTGCTGAAATATGATATTATATTATTCTCCGTCTGATAAGCGGTATTCCCGGTGAACGTAAACAATAAATAATCCGATATACAAGTAATTATAGGGAAAGCTGGGGGAGGCCATGGATGACGCTCGGGAAATAATCGTAATAATACTTGACACGCTGTTTTTGTTTAACATATTATTTGGGGCGATCATCGTGTTTTTTGAGCGCCGCGAACCCGCGGTGACATGGGCGTGGCTCATGGTTATCGCGTTTATACCTTATATTGGATTCCTGTTGTACCTGTTCATCGGACAGGATGGGCGGAAACATCGAATTTTCGCGCGTAAGTCCCGATCGGACAGGGAAAACGCGGAAAAAATAGCGGCGGCGGGCATACCCAGCCTTTCCGGCGAGACGTTCGGCGGATCCGAGGATCTCGGTCCTTGGGCCGGAATCGGCAAGCTGTGCGAACTATCGGGCGGCGGGGCGCTGACTGACGGCAACGGCGCGCGTTTTTTCAATTCCGGCGAAGAAACCTTCGACGCGATCACAGCGGATATCGCGTCCGCCAAGACATATGTGCATATGCTGTATTACATCTTCCGGGGCGACTCGCTCGGCTCGCGCCTTATCGACGCTCTGGCGGCGAAGGCTCGCGAGGGCGTGGAGGTAAAACTGCTCGTGGACGCGATGGGCTGCGCGCGAACACCGAAGCGCTTTTTCCGGAGTCTTTCGGATGCGGGCGGACGCGTCGAGTTCTTCCTGCCGCGGCACGTCGTCCGCGTCAACTATCGTAACCACCGCAAAATATGCGTCATGGACGGCACGGTCGCGTATGTCGGCGGGCTGAACGTCGGCGACGAGTATATCGGGCTGTCCCGCCGCTTCGGTTTCTGGCGCGACGCGCACCTTCGGCTGGAAGGTCCCGCCGCGCGTGAGCTGGAGATACGCTTCATCCTCGACTGGAACTTCACGGCGCCCGCCGCCGAGGCTATCGAGCCACGCGAGCGGTATTTCCCGTCCGTCCCCGTGGTCGCCGGCTCAAAATGCCAGATAATAGCGTCCGGCCCGGATACGCGCTGGCCGGGGATTATGCACGCCTATTGCAAGATGATAGCCGAGGCCGACCGCAATATCTTCATCGAGACGCCGTACTTCGTGCCGTCGGACATAATGCTGACCTCGCTGGTTTCGGCGGCGCTCTCGGGCGTGGACACGCGCGTCATATTCCCTTCTTTCCCGGATCACCCGTTCGTCTATTGGGCGAATCTGTCGTTTTTGGGGGAACTGCTCGAGGCGGGCGTCCGGTGCTACCGCTATCGGCGCGGGTTCATCCACTCGAAGCTGATCGTCATAGATTCCGCCGTGGTCTCGGTCGGCACAGCCAACATGGACGTGCGCAGCTTCAAGCTCAACTTTGAGGCGAACGCGATGATCTACGACGCGCGGATAGCAAAACAAATAGAGGCGGCTTTCTTCGCCGATATCCGCGACAGTGAGGAGATAACCGCCGAGTGGTACGCGAACCGTCCGAAGATGTCCAAAATCAAGGAGTCGATCTCACGGCTCATATCGCCGCTGCTGTGAGCGGTTATCCGCGCGCCAGGGCGGCTTCGTACCTCGGCGCGAACCTTACAAAACAAATTCCGGTCTTAACGCTGAAACAGTATTAGATTGACAATAAATTATTTATATTGTAAATTCGACGCGCCAGTGATAGAATATGTCGGTGGGTTCGTCCCTGCCGGCGCAAAGACGCGCCGCAAAACAATCTTTTTAGGAGGAAGACTATGGTTCAGTACCCTAAGAACAACGATGTTCTTAACACCGTCAACCGCGGCAACCCGGCGGAATCCGGCTTGTGTACGCTGTGCCGCGCGGACTGCAAGGGCAGATGCGAAACGTGGACAGCGTCGCTGAAGGGCCGCAAACTGCTCTATCCGCGCGATTTCGGCACTGTAACGGCGGGCAGCTCCAACACGAACCATATCGGCGTATGCTACAACAACCTGCGTATCCAGGGCTACAACTACGGCGCGACCGGACTCAGCGCCCCGCTCACGAACGTCTCCGACGACTGCGTGTTCCCGAACGTGTCGCTTGAGACGGCGTTCGGCAAGGACATTGTGACCAAGTCGCGCGTGCCGCTTATGACCGGCGCTCTCGGTTCCACTTTTATCGCGGCTAAATACTGGGAATCGTTCGCGGTCGGCGCGGCGCTCGTCGGTTTCCCGATCGTCATCGGTGAGAACGTCGTCGGCGTGGACAAGCTCTCCATCCTGGAGAACGGGCGGATCAAGTCCGCGCCCGAGCTGGAGCGCCGTATCGACGTGTATCTACGGTATTTCGACGGCTACGGCGCGATCATCGTCCAGATGAACGTCGAGGACACGCGCAACGGCGTCGCGGAATACCTCATCGAGAAATACGGCGATAAGGTGATCATCGAGCTTAAGTGGGGACAGGGAGCCAAATGTATCGGCGGCGAGATTCAGGTGACGAGTCTCGACTACGCCGTCTTCCTCAAGAACCGCGGGTACGTGGTCGATCCCGACCCGACGAAGCCCGAGGTGCGGGAAGCGTTCAAAAACGGCGCGATCCGCTCTTTCGCGCGGCACAGCCGTTTGGGATACACCGACCGGGGCAGCGCCGCAGAGGTCGAGAGCGACTTCAAGGACGCCGTCGCGTACCTGCGCAAGCTGGGCTACAAACGTATCACGCTCAAGACCGGTTCCTACGGCATGGAAGCGCTTGCGATGTCGATCAAATACGCCACGGATACCAAGCTCGACCTGCTGACCATCGACGGATCCGGCGGCGGGACGGGTATGTCCCCGTGGAACATGATGGAGAGCTGGGGCGTGCCGTCCATTAATCTGCACGCCAAGGCGTACGAATACGCCGCGATCCTCGCCGCCAAGGGCAGGGACGTGGTCGATCTGGCTTTCGCGGGCGGTCTCGCGCGGGAGGACCATATATTCAAGGCGCTGGCGCTGGGCGCGCCGTTCACGAAGCTGGTCTGCATGGGCCGCTCCCTGATGATCCCGGGGTTCGTCGGCGCGAATATCGAGGGGGCGCTGTACCCCGAGCGCAAGGAGCGGCTTAACGGCAACTGGGCCGAGCTGCCGAAGAACATATCTGAGGAGTTCGGAACGAAGCCCGAGGAGATCTTCGCCGGGTATTTCGACGTGAAGAGCAAGATAGGCGCGGACGAGATAAAGAACGTGCCGCTGGGCGCGATCGCCGTCTGGACGCTGGCAGACAAGCTGGGCGCGGGTCTGCAGCAGCTTATGGCCGGGGCGCGGCGCTTCAGCGTCTCCGAGATCACCCGCGGGGACATTTTCGCGGCGAACCGCGATACCGCGCGCGAGACGGGTATACCATACGTCGCGGACATCGGCGACGATACCGCGAAGAGCATTCTGAACGCGTAAGAGAATTTTGCGGCACCAAGCAAAATTCATCTCTAAATTTTGCGGTACTAGGCAAAATTTATTCTGGAATTTTGCGGGACGGAATTTTGCGGGTTCAGGCAAAATTCTTCAGCAAAATTCTTCAGGCAAAATTTATTGTTGGATAAAAAACCCCCGCTCGTGGGGGTTTTTTATATCCGCCTGCTCTACTCGGTCTTTATCGCTTTCAGCGCCGGCAGCCTCATTGCCCGGAACGCCGGTATCAGGCCGGCCGCCAGCCCGACGAACGCCGAGAACGCCAGCGCGCCGAACGCCAGTCCCAGAGGGATGAACGACACGGTAGCCTCGCTGTCGGGCAGGTACACCATGGCGGACATGAACGACAGCCCTACCTTGTTGATCAGGTATGACGCGAGGTAACTCATGGCGACGCCGACCGTACCACCGATGACGCCGATCAGCGCCGACTCGATCAGGAACAGGCGCGCTATGTCGCGCAGGGACGCCCCGATGACCTTCATTATGCCGATCTCTTTGGTGCGCTGGTATATCGCCATGAACATCGTGTTGGCGATGCCTATCGCGGCGACGAAGAACGACACCGCGCCGATGCCGGCCAGCAGTACCTGCAGCGACGCGGCCTGCTTCTCCATCTCCTTGATCCAGCTAGCGGGGTTATAGAACTGGAAATTCAGCTCGGTCAGCTTCTCCATAACGCCCTCCACATCCTGCACCGTCTGGCACTTGATGTAGCCCTGTTCATAGCCGTGGTACTGCTGCTGGGTGGCGCGGCCGCCGTATGCCGCCGCGGAGTACTTCCTCTGGTCGGCCACGAGCTTCTGCAGCTTCGCTATGTCCATAAAGCAGTATTCGCTGGCCTCCCAGCTCGTCTCGTTCTTTTGCAGGATTCCGACGCCACGGAAATTATAGACGTCGGGCAGCTTGTTGTTCGGCCACTCCACGTCTTTGTCGCCGTAGCTGTATTCGTAGGAACCCTTGAAACGCGCGGTCAGCACGTCGATCTTCGGCGGGTCGCGCTCCTCGGTTTCGCCCGTACCCCCGCCTCCCATGGCGACTACCCTCATGCTGCCGTATCTGTTTTGGGATTGCTGCAGCTTGCGGTCGCGGTCGGTCATGAACGTATACGGCGGGTTTACGCCGAACACTATCTGATAGTCGGGAGCGTCCGGGTCGAGATACTGCCCGTCGGCCACTACGTAGCCCAGCTCGGGCAGCGCCTCGGGGCGGATCCCCATTATCTGCACAAACGACGAGTAGCGGCCCGAGACGAGCTTAAGCCCGGACTGATACACGGGCGTGACCACTTTGACTCCGTCCCACCCGGACATCTCGCGGATCATCGTGTCGTCGAAGACGGGAGCGCCGGGAGAGCCGTTGTAGCCCTCCCAGTTGTACAGCTGGATCAGCGTCAGGTCGCCCATGCCCTCCATCTGTTTCTCAAAGTTCATATTGATGCCGTATCCCAGCGACATCATCAGCACGATCGCGATAACGCCGACGACCACGCCGAGAACCGTCAGAACCGCGCGCAGCTTGTGCTTGAATAGGTTACGGAACGACATCGAGATCAGATCGCGGCTACGCATCTATATCGAACTCCCTTTGGCGGCGCTTGCGCCGAACCACGACGATTATAACCGCGGCCGCGGCGCCGAGCAGGACGACAGCGCCGGCGATAATCCCGGCTGTGACCAGCCAGTTGCCCTCTTCCGGAGGCGGAACGACATCGCCGCCGATCGGGCCGTCCATTCCGGGGTCAAACCCGCCGTCCCCGACGTCGCCGCCGGAGAAGTCCATAACCTCGACCTGGTGCTCGGTTACGGTCTCCACGTGTTCGCCCGTGTCCTCGTCGTAACTAACGATCAGCTTGAGCGTATTGGTTCCCGGGGCGGTCGGCGCGAACTGCGCGCTGTAGTAGTCGTGGCTGCCGGAGGTGAAGTTGCCGTAGATGACCTCCGCCGACGACGTGTCGAAGCCTTCGCCCGTCAGCTTGATCTTAAGGTTGTTCAGGTTCACTTTGCCGGTGTTCTGCACCGAGAACTCGAGGAAGAGCTGATCGCCGACTGTGGCCGAGGGCGTCACTACGTAGTCGCCAAGCTCCAGCTTCGCGGTCTGTTTGACGTTGACGCCGATCTCGGACGTCGATTTGATCTGGTTGCCGTCCGTGTCCTCATACTCGAACTCAAGGACGAGCACGTAATTCTTTGCCTGGGCGTCCGGGATGGTGAACATCCGTATGCGCTGCTCGGACTCGCCCTTGGGCGGGATCGAATCGACAAAGAAAGTGTTGCTCGCGTTGACCGGGCTGAACACATTGGCGCTCTTGTTGCCGTCCGAATTGACCGGAACGGTGAGGTTCGCCTTGATGTTCTCGACGGACCTGACGCGGTGGGTGTTCTGGAACGTCAGATTAAGGTCAAACTCCTGACCGGCCTGTACGATCATCGGGTCGGCGGAGTATTTGCTGACAATGATCTTCGGGACGGATTTGTTCTTGTCCTCGTCTTTCTTATCCTCTTCCTCGGCGGCTTTCGCGTCGGCCTTGCTGTTGACGACAGACACCGGCGCGTACTGCGTGAAAGTCCGCTTCTGGGTGGCGCCGTCCTTCTCGGAACCCGTCTCGTACTCGACTGGGAAGCCGATCGTATAGCTCTGCGTCGCGCTGGCGGCTGTCGCGCTGGCCGTGAACGAGACGGACCGCGACTCGCCCGGGGCCAGCGACGCTATCGAAACCTTGCTGGAGCTGTTCGGGACGATCCCCTCGGGACACTCGACGGCCACGGTTACGAATCTGGCGGTCTTATCGCCCTCATTCCTGACCGTCACGGTCGCCGTAAAGCGCTGGGCGGTGTCGAACGTTCCGGTCGGCGACGCGACGCTTGCCGTCAGGTTGGCGCCCTCGGCGGCATCGTCGTCGGGCCTGCCCTCGGCGTAAACGTAGTATGTGTATTCGGCGGTGAACTCCTTGCCGTCCGCGTCGTGATACGCCAATTTCAGCGTGACCGGATACGATCCGGACTCAATCTTATCGGCGGCCATCAGCGTGAAGCTGATCGGCTGGGGCGTACCGCGCGCGATGGTGTCGAAGTAGACCGAACCCGCGCCGCCCGGCAGACTGATCCCCTCGGACGAAAGACCGCCGATACCGACGCTGACAGCTTTGGCGTCCGCGTCGGCCGCCGTTATCGCCGCCGTAAGGGTGAACGTCCGGCCGTATTTGGCTCCGTCGCCCTTTATATTGCCGATATAGGCGCCGGGCGGGGTCGCGGGTTTGCCGTCGTCCTCGTCCGGGGATGTGACCGTAACGTGAAACGTGCCCTTGACGGTCTTTAGCAGCGTCTCGGCGTCAAAGAAGTTACATTCCAGGCCGACGGGATACGTTCCGGCCTTTACGCCTTTATCGGCGGTTATGTACAGATTGAACGTGACCGAGCGGCCCGGCTGAACCGTCCCGGCCTTGTTCGCGCCCTTATCGAACGAGAGCGAGAGGTTACTGTTCGGCTCGGGGATTATGGTTACGTCCTCGGCTCTCCAGTTGCCGACGTTCGTGAACTCGACTTCCACATAGGTACGGTACCCCTGCTCCACTTTGCGGACGTACATCGGCGCGGTGAGCGCCATAATCGGCGTGCGCGGCGGTTGCGGCGTCGGTTCCGGCGTAACTATCGGGTACTCCTCACCCTCCGCGTAGACGTTTGCCACGGGCGCGACGGACGCCGCCGCCAGCGCCGTCAGCGCCAGCAGGGCAATCATGATTTTTCTAAACAATACTCTCAATCCTTCCGTCAGATATACTTATTGTGCCGTCGGCGTAGCCCGACAATTCCGTGTTGTGCGTGACGATAACGAGCGTGCGCGCGTATTCGCGGGCCATGCCGCACATGAGACCCATCATTTCGACCGTCGTCTTCGTGTCCAGATTGCCGGTCGGCTCGTCCGCGAATATGATACTGGGGTTGTTGACAAAAGCCCGCGCTATGGACACCCTCTGCTGCTGGCCGCCGGAGAGCTGGGACGGTTTGTGCCGCGCTCGGTTTTTAAGTCCCACCGCGTCGAGCATACGCGCGGCTGCTGCCGCGCGTTCTCTCGCCCGGACGCCTCGGAATATCAGAGGCATCATGACGTTCTCCAGCGCGGTGAGCGTTGGTATGAGATTGTATGATTGGAATATAAAACCAATATATCGCTGGCGGAACAACGCCAGCCGTTTCTCGTTCATCCTTTCCACGTGCTCCTCGCCGAATACGATCTCGCCCCGTGAAGGTTTCTCAAGCCCCGCCGTGACATTCAGCAAGGTGGATTTGCCCGACCCGGACTTTCCGGTCAGGCAATATATCTTCCCCTTTTCAAACGTTACGCATACGTCGTTGAGCGCGGCGATCTTCTCGTCGCCCATGCGGTATATTTTTGTTACGTGCCTTAAATTAACATTATCAGCCAATTAATCACCTCGATTCCAGAATTTAGAGACTAGAAGCTGGAAAGCTAGAAAAAGCAGACAAAAAAACAAATCGGACGAACTCCCCTAGCCTAGTATACGCGGTTTTTGGGGAAATGTTCACTGTAAAAGATAGCGGACAGCGTGCGACGCACGTAAGCTATCAGCTGGAAGAAGAAAATCTTTCGCTTAAAATAATTAATTCTCTTGGAGCGTGTCTGTAACCGTCAACCCCAAAACCACCCGCCCATAATAAAGCTTGCTTAAACCCGCGCCTTGTTACGCGGGTGGGTGATTTTTCATTTATATTGGATGGGAATCTTTGCTTGACATTTGCATCGGATTTATCGGCGACAAGTTCAAGAGCTGTCGAGAGCATCAAGAAGTCGGCTTGAATTTGGCGGTTTTCGGACAAATTCAAACGGCGATCAATGACGGCCCTCGAAGGGGCTTTTTTTATCGCCGAAAATCGGCCCGCCCGGACCCCGTTTTTTTAATAAATTCGAGGGGGTTTTTTTGAGCGAAAATCGGGGCATTTTTTCTCTGGGAGCCAAAAATACATTGGATGAAGAAACAGTTTATGCAAGTTCGCCAATCGCAAAAGTTATCCACAATTCCGTGTGTGTTATTTGATGTAAAGATGGCGTAAATACAGGATTATTTATTGGCGAACTAAAAACCAATTGTACATAGTCAGTTCGCCAACATTTTGCCTCCCGGAAGCGCCCGATTCAATCAGTATATGTGTTAATGATTCATCAATCTTTTCTTCTATAAAACAAAATGGTGGTATTACGGCGTTTGAGGACGTTTGTAAGCTTCTCCTAAACTTTTTTAGCCAAAGTTAAACTTTTTAAACGTCGAAATTTACAAAGCTCTCCGAGGGTTGTATATGCTACTCTAAAACTCAGCCAAAAAAGCGCGGCAATATAAACTAAAAATCCGCCAGCGCCGCGCAAGGATCTCCCGTTTGTGATATAATGACGCTCTGTGTAAAAAAGCGTAGAAGCAAACGGGGAGGGCTGGGAAGGGTGATAACGCTATTGGACAAAGGCCGAATAATCGGAATGAAACAGGCAGGAA
>JAISCI010000120.1 GCA_031265685.1 Clostridiales bacterium | reverse complement strand
AGCCATCTTCTTCATCGTCAGCCAAAAACTTGCGTACTCTCTGAGTACGCGGCGTTTTCCGCTTCCTCGCCCGGCGGAAAATCATCGCGGAAATCCGCCGATTCCACTAATGAATACAGATTCTAAAAATCCTAATGGGATTATTATGAAGGAGGCGGCCAAGTGTACAAGCTATCGCCTTTCAGTGAGCGCTGCCGAGAGCTGCTGCGCGAGAGCCAGTATGAGGCTCTGGATATGGCGGCGCGGGCGGCGCTGTGGGATCTGGTCGATTCTGGGACCATGCCGTACCGGACGGGCTGGATGCAGTGGGATACGACATATCAGGACAACAGCGACCTGCGCGGGCTGGGCGTCACGCGCCTGTGCACGTCCGCCGAATACGCCTATGAAATGTATACCCACCCGGAGTACGGCTTTAACCGGGATCACAACGCCTACGCCGGGGCGTACTGGTTCGCGCCGTATGTGTACGGGCCGAAGCTCTCGGTAATCGGGGACACGTACGGGGAGACGCTGCGGCGGGTTTTGGAGAGGAAGGGTTTCGAGCAATGAAACTGACGGAAGCCAGGGATTATCTGGCGGGGATTATCGCCGGGGATTTCGGGTGGTTCGGGCTGGCCAAGGCCGACGGTACGATGGAACGCGCTCTCTGCCTGTACCGGCGGCGGAAAGCGGCGGGCGGGGGCGGGGCCGTCGGCGGGGCGGAGGGCTACGGCGTTCTGCCGCTGACGCTGCTTATACGAGCGGGACTAAACGGGTCGGAGGCGGACGACCTCGCTCAGTCCGTCGTCGATTCACTGCCGGACGGGCCGGTCAATGTCGCCGGGGCCAAGGCGTTTATCAGCCGGAGGCAGCGTCAGCCGAACGCGCTCGGCACGGACAAGCGCGGCGTATACGAGTTTTCGGCGGACTTTGATTTATACTACGAGAGGGGTATTGCGGATGGTATATCCGGTTAACGCGATAAAGTTCAAGATCGGTCTCAACGGGCGGGGATCCTCGCCCGAGAGCATGGCCGAAGTAGCCGATATGGAGACTTTCGGCGTTTCGTTCGACTCGGGCGTGGTGAGCTGGAACCCGCTGACGGAAGGCGGCTGGGCCAGGCGGCTCGTCACCGGCAAATCCGTCGCGATATCGCTGAAAGGCAAACGCAACTACGGCGATCCCGGTAACGACTATGTAGCGTCGCTGGCGTACGCGGGCGGCGAGGCCGCTTCCACCGTACTGTCGGCGGTATTCCCGGACGGGTCGTCGCTTACGATGGACTGCGTGGTGAACGTGAAATCCAGCGACGGCGGGGGCGCTTCGGATGTTTCCGCGCTCGAGTTCGAGGCGCTCTCGGACGGCGAGCCAGTTTACACGGCGGGGGGCGCTCAGCAGTGACGCGATACGAGATAGGCTCGGACTGCCTTTCGGAGCGGCCGGTCGTGCGGTTCGGCGACAGGGATTTCACTGTGGACAACCGTCTGCGCGTGTTTCAGAAGATCGGCGAGGAACTGAAGGCGGGAGGCGACGCGGCCGCCGTCGTGCTGGGAAACGCGCTGGGCGAGGGCGCCTACGGCGAGATAGCGGCGATGAACCCGCCCTATCCGGCGCTGGCGCGGCTTGTGACGGTAGTCATGGCGGCGATCCAGGGGCTTTCCGAGGAGGAGGCCAAGGCTTCCTTTCGCGGCGAAGCCGGGCGGGGCGCCGTTTGATCCGGAACTCGACGCGGATTTGATCTACGCCAGCTTCGCGGCGCAATACGGCATACGGCTCCGGCGGGAACCCGATATGACCGTCGCGGAATACTCCGCGCTGTTTTCGGGGCTGCTGCCGGAGACGCCGCTGGGCCGCGTAATGGCGATACGGTCCGAAAATAATCCGCGAAACGATTACGAACGCGGAATAATCGCCGAATGGTCGGCTTTCGCGAATAAGGACGATTCAAAGGACGGCGCGGGCGGGATTCAGGATGAGCTGCGCCGGCTGTTCGGCGGAAAGGGCGGGGGATAATGGGCATTAACGTCGGAACGGTCTACATGGACGCTTACATAAACGTCCAGACGTTCGAGGACAGAATAAACAAGCTGCGCTACGAGTGCTCTCAGATCTTTGACTTTATCCGGGACAAGTTCGTGTCGGACTGGGAGACGATGAGGACGGCCGGCGGACGGGCGCTGGGCGCGATACGCGATACGGCGGGCGCCGCCTTTAACGGCGTCAAGAACGCCGCCGAGCAGCGCGCCGCCGAGACGCGCGCCGCCGTGGAATCGGCGTTTAACGCGATACGCGCGTTCGCGGACGAGAACATGAGGAAGACGCGCGAGACGGTGGAAGAGGGCGCGGCGGGGTGGACGGCGGCTTTCCGGACGTTCGCTTCCTATATGAACGGCTCGTTTTCGGCGGACTGGCGGCGGGCGTGGTCGGGCGCGGCAAGCTACTTCGGGATAGTCTGGAACGGTATCAGGACGTCTCTGGCCGCGTCGCTGAACGCGTGTATCGGTCTGGTCAACCGGTTTGTGGCGGGCGTGTGGCAGGGGATCAAGGCCGCCGCCGATATGGCCGGCAGCCTGATCCGTCAGTTCGGGGAGCTGCTTGGTTATTCGGACTGGGGCTTCTCAATGCCGGACGCGCCGCAGATACCGTATCTGGCGAAGGGCGGCGTCGTCCAGTCGCCGACGCTGGCCATGATCGGCGAGCGCGGGCGCGAGGCGGTATTGCCGCTGGATTCGGACACGGGCTGGATGGACGCGATAGCCGACCGGATAGCGCGGGCTGTCGGCGGCGGGCGCTCGGCTAAGCTTGTTGTCAACGGGCGGCAGCTGGCCGAGGCGCTGTTCGACGACATACGCGCGGTGGAAGGCCGGCGAGGCGTGAGGGGGTAGCGCGGTGGCGCTGATAACGATAGACGGCGAACCGCTGCCCGATCCGGACGAATACCGCCTGGACGCGGAGACGCTGGGCGGAATAACGCGCAACGCCGAGGGCGGACTCGTAGGGGATATAATCGGCGTAAAAGCGAAAATAACGGCGGCCTGGAACGCGATGGCCGAAGCGGATTACCGGCGGCTTATCGCGGCGGCGGAGGGGATATTCGCGCGGGCGGAGCTGTACGATCCGTCGTCGGGCGGCTTGGTCCCGCTGGACGTGAGCGTTTCGGGCGTATCGGGGCGGATGGTTACGCGGGCTTCCGGCGTGTGGTGGAAGGCTGGCCTGACGCTGGAGGAGAGGTGACGGCATGGCTGACGACAGATTCGGAGAGGCGATCCGCGCCCCGCTGCGCTCGACCAGGGCGCGTCTGCGGTTCGCGCTTGTGGCGCCCGAAGCCAAAGAAAACGCCGTCGTGAGCGGCGCAGAATCGCCGATAAGCCGCAAATGGCAGGTTACGGACGATATGTCGGAACCGGGGGCGGCTATCGCGACGTTCGAGCCGGGATACTGGCGGCTTGACGGCGCGTTCGCTCTGCCCCGGCCGCCGGGGGAAACGGCTTTCGAGGTGGGCTGGTGGGGCGCGGAGATATCCGGCGCGGACGGCGCGTTCGCGTCGCCGCAGATACTTACGGTGGATCTGGCCGCGCCCGCCGACTGCCACAGGTTCGGCGCGGCCTTCGACGAGGCTTCGGACGAGGCCGCGGCGGAAGCGCGGTTCACGGCCTATAACGGATCCGGGGAAATCCTGCTTGATGAGACGGTCGTCTGTTCCGAGGGTTTCTACGCGGCCACGGAAAGCGGCGCTCTCGGCGTTAAGCGTCTCACGGTCGAGGTAATCCGCACGCGGAATCCGTTCCGGTACGCGCGTGTCGCCGAGGCGGACTTCGGCGTAACGCTGAGTTTCGGTCCGGAGCGGATCGAGTCGCTGGATATGATCCAGGAATCCGATCCCGACGGAAAGAGTTTCCGGTATAACAGCCTGGACGTTACGATAACCAACAACGGGGATTTCGACATGTTTGACCCGGACGGCCCGGCGCGGTACCTCACCGCGCGTCAGGCTCTCGAGTACCGGCACGGAGCGTCGGTATTCGGGAGCGGCGGCGTAAGCTGGGTCAACTGCGGCGTGTTCTACCTCACAGGCTGGACGGTTACGGCGAAGACGGTGGAGCTGAATTGTCTCGGCAAGGCGCACGTGCTGGACGACCGGTCCGCGCCGGATCTTTCCGGGACCGCTCTGTCGGCGGGAGAGGCGGCGGCGGCCGTCGTCGCGGCGGCGGGGTTCAGCGGGATTATCGCGCCGGCGCTCTATGAAAGTCCGCCTGCGGAGTTCCGTTTCGGGGACATATCGGCGCGGAGGGCGCTGTCGGCGATTGCCGAAGCCGCCGGATGCCTGCTGTTCGAGGAGCGCAACGGCGCGATACGATTCGCGGAAGCGGAAGCGCCCGGCGCGGCCGCTTCGGAGATCGGATTCGCGGATATGCCCGCCGCGCCGAGCGCGTCGATGGAGAAATACGCTAACGGGGTGACGCTGACGGAATACGGGGAAACGAAAACCGAGACGTTCTACCCCGCGCCGTGGAAGGACCCTTCCGAGCCGGAATACGCGGAGAAACTGGACGTGCCCGCCGTCTATGGAACGGAGTTCCGCGGCTGGCTTCTGGCCCGGCGGTTCGCGGCGCTGGCCCGGCGGCTGCGGATAGCGGCGCGTTACCGGGGAGACCCTCGGATAGCTGTCGGAGCGCGCGCGCGGGTACGGACGTCCGGGAACGGGCGTACCGCGGACGGTACGGTTTACGGTCACACGCTGTCGTACGCGCGGGGCGAGCTGTCCGGGGAGATCAAACTGATCGGGGGCGGGGCGCCGTGAGATTCACGGCTGACGACTATCTGGAGATATGCGTTATGGACGAGCTGAACGGACGGTTCGCGGACGCGGCGGCGCTGTTCGCGTCGGAGCTTTCGCGGCGGGTGGCGATCTTGGCGCTTGATACGTCCGGAGGGATTTACACTGTCCCGTTCGCGGAGTACATAAACGTGATCGAGGACAACCTGCGGCGGCTGACGGCGAACGGGTATTACCCGCAGGGCATGGAGGCGCCTAAGACATGGGCCGGCGAGGATGGCGACATGAAGTTCCTCGATTACCGGGACGTGAACCGATGGTTCGAGAGTGTCCGGCTGGTCGAGGAGATGACGCGGGGGATCGCCGGGCGTCTGCTGCGGACGGGGACGTTCGCGAGCGGGAGCGGCCGGACGCGTCAGGTTGTTCGAGCGGCGTAGATATTAGATGTTTGCCGCCTCGGCGAGGTGTGTCGGGGGCGGGCGGGTAGGGGCCGGTCCATGAATTTTAGCATGGTTCACGCGAAAATTACCCCGCGTTGGCAGGGCGCTTCGTCGGCGTCGGATCGGACGGCTCGGGAAGTGAGGTCCGGCCCCTACCCACCCGCCCGCGCCATCCCCGGCCAAGGCTGACGCAGGCGATCCCCCAAAATCTCATCAGATCTACGGAGGCAAATATGATCCCTATATTCAGAAACGAAGTGATCGGGGCGGTCGGCGGCGACTTTGCCCCACGCTATAGAATAGCCTACGACGGCGGCGTCATCGAGGGCGCGGCGCTCACGCTGGCCAACCCGATAACGCAAGAGGGTACCGCCCACAGCGCCGACATGATGAACGCGCTGTTTGATTTCGACAACCGCGCCGGTATGCCCGGCACGACGCTTTCCGTCAGTTTCGACGACGGCGTTATAACCGAGGCGCTATCGGACACGGCGACAGGTGATGCCGCAGCGCTCCGCGTAACGTCTTTTGGGAACGGCGCGGTGACGTCGAATGTCTACGTTTACGACGGCTCGGCCGCCGTCCGGCATACCACGAGCGTCACAACTTTCGATGGCGGTATAACGGAGGTGGTTTCGTGATAGCTTTTTTGAAACAGTTTGTTAACAGCACTATAGGCACGGCAAACCAGACGCCGCTCGACCAGATCATAGAGAGCGCCCGGTCCCCTGTCAAGAGCGTGCAGCGGGGCGTATATTACGGCGACGGCGCGGCCAGCGTGACGATCAACGCCGTCAACCCGGATAAGACCATCGTGCTGTCTGCGTCTAAGGGCAGCGACGGTTATGTCGCCGCCCGAGGCAGCTTCGAGACGAGCGACGGTTTTTCGACGGGGTCGAACTCCGGTATGCAGCCCGGATACGGCAGCCGCGTCGGCGGCTCGCTCTCCGGCGGTTCGACGAGCCTGACGGTAAAGGTATTCAGCGCGCGGCTGACCAGCGCGACGACTATTACATGCGACGGGCCGGTCGAGTGGCAAGTCGTCGAGTTTAACTGACAATACGGGGAACGCCGCAGCGTTCCCCTCTCGCGTATCAATTCCGGATTTTGCCAATCGTCCGCCGCCAAACCTGATCGGCCAGTAATCATCGCCGGGATATATAGTGATTCCCCTATAAATTAACTATATAGCCGCAATGCCTGAACCAGTTGACGATGAAGTCGACGCTCGCTGGATGCAAACTTCGTCCACGCGAAATTCTGCCACGCGAGAATTCAGACTGCGCAAAGAGCCGCCCAATTAGGCGGTCTCACGCTTACAATCGGGCGGATTGCCATAATTCCCCGCTTATTAATCAATCTCGGCATCGGAAAAACATAATGCGGCGCACATCACACCATCGCCGCCGCATCGCGCCTCTTCTTATTGAAGATAGGCATATAAGAATATGTGTTCTCGCAATTGTCAGCGCCGATTTTTGTTTTTCAAGTGTTTTTAGATTATAAAACGCTCTGATTCTTCGCGGCTGAAATTTTCACGCTCCCCGGCGAAATAAACGCTTGACAATCGCCTTCGCTCCTGCTAGAATGTTCTTATCAGTTCCGCACGATGGCGTGCGTGTCCGATTTGTTCCTGAATCGGCGCGCGCGCCATTTTTGCGTAAAATATTATTGGGAGGTTTGGCTTATGGATTTGGCGGTTTCGCTCGACACGTTCTGGATACTGCTGACCGCTTCGCTTGTGTTCTTCATGAATCTTGGCTTCGCGGCGGTCGAGGCCGGTTTCGCCCGCTCCAAAAACTGCGTCAACATCCTGTCGAAAAACTTCATCGTCTTCGCCGTCAGCTCGCTCGGGTTTATCCTGCTCGGATGGGGCATCATGTTCGGCGGGGACAACCCGATCATCGGCACTCAGGGCCTCTGGATCCTCGGGAATGTCAACGAGGCGATCTACACCATGCAGACGCCGACGGAAGGCGTTCCGTTCTGGGCTAAGTTCTTCTTCGAGCTGGTTTTCTGCGGAACCGCCGCGACGATCGTTTCGGGCGCTGTGGCCGAGCGCGTCAAGTACGTTTCGTTCATCGTGTTCTCGTTCGTTCTGACGCTTGTTATCTACCCGATCATCGGTCACTGGATCTGGGGCGGAGGCTGGCTCGCCCGGCTTGGATTCCTCGATTTCGCCGGTTCCACCGTGGTGCATTCCGTGGGAGGATGGTCGGCGCTGGCGGGCGTTCTCATCTTGGGTCCGCGCTTCGGCAAATACGACGATAAGTCTGGCAAGATAAAGCCCATAGCCGGCCACAACCTGTCGCTGGCCATGATCGGGCTGTTCGTCCTCTGGCTCGGCTGGTTCGGGTTCAACCCCGGCTCCACGCTGACCCTCGCGAACCCCGGCGACGTGGCGCACGTGTTCATGACGACGAACACCGCCGCCATCGCCGGAATACTCACGTCCACGATAGTCAGCTGGATATACATAGGCAAGCCCGACTTGGGAATGACGATAAACGGCTGTCTGGCGGGACTCGTCGCGATAACCGCGCCGTGCCCGTATGTATCGGTCGCCAGCTCGCTTATAATCGGCGCTCTGGCCGGCGTGATAGTAGTCTTCGCCGTGGTGTTCTTCGATAAGGTCCGCATAGACGACCCCGTAGGCGCGACAAGCGTCCATCTGGTCAACGGCGTTTTCGGAACCCTCTGCGTGGGACTCTTCGCGGAGTCCGGCGTTACCAGCCTCTCCGTCCGGAACGGTCTGTTCTTCGGCGGGGCCGACCTGCTCGGCGCCCAGCTGCTGGGTATCGCGGCGGTGGCGGCGGCGGCGTTCGGATCGGCGCTGCTGGTGTGGTTCATAATAAAGAAGACTATCGGCGCGCGCGTATCCCTGGGCGAGGAGATCTCGGGTCTGGACGTCGGCGAGCACGGCAACGCGGCTTACCCCGAATTCGTGTCGCGCAAGCCCACGTATATGGCCAGCGCGAAATAAAGGAGGAGCGGACATGAAAAACGTAAAGGCGATCATCCGGCCCGAGAAGCTGGACGAGGTTAAAGAGGCGCTCAAGGCGGCCGGTATCGGCGGCATAACCGTGACCGAGGTGGAGGGGCACGGCTCGCAGGGCGGCGTGGAGCAGAGCTGGCGCGGCGAGAAGTACCAGATAGACCTGCTGCCGAAGGTTCAGCTGGACATCGTCGTACCGGACAGCGCGGCGGACAAAGTAATCTCGACGCTGCTGAAGGCCGCCCGGACCGACAGCGGTATCGGCGACGGCAAGATATTCGTATACGCGATCGAACGCGCGATTAAGATACGCACGGGCGAGGAAGGCGAGGAAATAGTCTAGGATACCGGCAATCAGCGACAGAGCCGCCCCCGGGGGCGGCTCTGTTATATACCAAGAAGAAGACGGCTTTTTTTGATCAATAAATACAAACAGATCGTTTTCGATCCAGCGACGAACGACGAAGACGTTTAACCGCCGTTTTATTGATATTTACAAACGCTTTGTCAGATACCGACGCGGCGGCGAGGGCTGTAATCAACTTCTATTTGTGCGGGAACGAGCCAAAATCTCCGGGAACACGGATTTTCGCTTGGTTCACGCGAAAATCAGGACCGCGCGGACACATTGTCGCTCTCAAAAACAAATATCACTGTCTAACCTGAAACGTATCAGTTCCCCGAGAAGCCCTCCCCGCGCACCTCCCTCGCGTCGGCGACGATTGCGAACGCCGTCGGGTCGATCTCCGTGACGATCTCTTTGAGCCGCGCTACCTGCTTGACGGACACGACGCAAAAGAGCACGCGCTTGTCGGCGCCGGTATACATCCCTACGCCCGAAAGCCCCGTAACGCCGCGCTCCAGGCGCGTTTCGAGGGCTTCGGCTATCTCGGCGTACCTGTCCGAGATGATGAAGGCGGCACGGGCGAAACCCAATCCCTCGAGCATCGCCCCCGATATTTTCGCGCCGATGAAGATGGCCACAACCGCGTACATGGCGTTCTGCGCGCCGAAAACGAAGAATCCGCACGCTACCACCGCCGCGTCGATCACGAACATGAACGTCGTCATCGGGATGTGCCGGATATAACGGTTCAGAACGCTCGCGGCCAGATCGCTGCCGCCGGTCGTCGCGGCGCATCGGAAAACCAGCCCCAGGCCGACTCCGGAAACCGCCCCGCCGAACACCGCCGCCAGCAATTTGTCCTCGATGGCGGCTGTCGGGATCAGCGACATCGCGAAGAGGATCGCCGTATCGGCCGCGACCGCGTATATCGTCCTTCCGACGAAGCGCGGGCCGAGCGCTTTCGCGCCTATAACGAAAAGCGGCGCGTTGAGCGCGATAGTCGTAACCCATAGCGGTATCTCCGCGCCGAACCAGCGTTTGCCCTCCGAGCGGAGAATTATCGCGATACCCGACACGCCGCCCGTGACAAGCCCGTTCGGATCGAAGAAAAACTTGACGGCGGCGGCGAACAGAGCCGCCCCGAGGGTTATCTGGGCGTATTGGATGATTGTTTTTAGCGCGTTGGTCTTCATATGACGATACCCTGCCTTTTAAGGTTTTATCCTTTATTTTTGGTTTTACCTTCCCAGTATTCCCGGCCCCGCGGGGGAGTTTTTCTCACCCGCGGGGCACAAAAGTCGCCGCACTCACCGATGGGCTTTCGCGGCGGTTTTTCCGGGTGCTTGCCGGACAAGCCGATTATTGGGATCTTGCGGTCGCCCAGCCCCCGCTTCTTCGCAGCGTTAAGCCCCGAACGTATGCGGCGGCGCCTAAATTAATGACTTTATCTCTGTCCGCGTGTTTGAGGTCTTCGCTCCCGTCATCCAAACAAGCTCATATGTTTATACTAACCATCGCGGCGGGCGCGTATACTTGTACGGGTGATACGCTTGCGCGCAACTGGCTCCGCCAAAAAAGCCGCCGCCGCTATACGGCGTGCGGCGCTACCCTCCGCTGTCGCCGCCGTCAACCTGGCGATCATACTCTTCCCGATAGAGACCATCGACGCCGCCAAGGACGGCCTTTTGTTATGGTTCGACAACGTGCTCCCGGTTATGCTGCCGTTTATGATCGGATGTTCGCTGCTGGCGTCGCTGGGGTTTGTCGAGTTCGCGGGGGCGGCGCTGGAACGGTTGATGCGGCCTATCTTCGGCGTGCCGGGCTGCGCGGCTTTCGCGCTCGTCTCCGGAATACTGTCCGGATATCCGATGGGCGCCGCCGTCGCCGCCGACCTGCGCGCGCGGGGATATATAACGAAGTCCGAGGGCGACCGGCTGCTGATGTTCAGCAACAACGCCGGGCCGCTGTTCGTCGTGGGCGCCGCCGGGGCGGGGATGTTCGGAAGCGGAGCCTTCGGGTATTATCTGCTGGCGGCGCAGGCGCTCTCCGCGCTCACCGTGGGTATCGTCTCCGGATGGCTGGCTGGCGGGGCGGCCGGACCGGCTCCGCGCGAGCCAGAAGCGATTAAAAAAATCAGGGACTCCCGCCCGTTTGGGGGAAAGCTCGGCTCCGCGTCGCTGTCGTCGGTGACGGCCGTAACTCAGATCGGCGCGTTCATAACGCTGTTCTCAGTCGTCGCGCGAATACTTAAGACGCTCGGCGTTATCAGCTTCGGAAGCCCGATCGCGCGCGGACTTGCCATTGGCGCGCTCGAGATAACGAACGGACTCAAAGAAACGGCATCCGGCGGGATGTCGTTCTGGGCGGCCGTGGCGGCGGCGGCGCTGATCGGTTGGGGCGGTCTGTCCGTCCACGCGCAGACAGCCGCCGTCGTCGCTAAAACCGATCTCTCCGCCGGGGCGTATGTGGTGGGGAAGGCCGCTTGCGCCGCCGCCGCGGCGGTCTTTGCCGCCGCGATGTACCCGTTCTGTTCGGGCGCCTTTGCCGGCTCCGCCGCTCCGGCGTTCGCGCGTTCGGCGGTATCGCGCTGGGGATACGGGGCGGCGCTCTTCGGGTCCACGATGGCGGCGGCGCTTATTATAGCGGTCTGGCAGGCCGTCTCCGCACGGATCGGCGGCGCGGTCTTTCAGTCCCGGCGAAAAATGAAGCGCTGACCTGGCGGAAGTGTCGTTCTGGGCGGCCGTGGCGGCGGCTCTGATCGGTTGGGGCGGGTTGTCCGTCCACGCGCAGACAGCCGCCGTCGTCGCCAAAACCGGATCTCTCCGCCGGGGCGTATGTGGTGTATTTATTACTCCAAAAATCACCATAGCGATATAATTAAAATCACCCACCCCCAAAACGAAGACCGCTTAAATTCGCGCTTTGTTTTGGGGGTGGGTGATTTTTCAGTTGACATTTACA
>JAISCI010000064.1 GCA_031265685.1 Clostridiales bacterium | reverse complement strand
AAAATGTCCGCAATCGTAGCCGCAAATGCCGCAAGCACGGGATTTCACGCGAATGCACGGGAAAGCACAGTTAACTTCAGTTTTTTTATTCTTCAGTACGTTTTACAATGGTGGATTTTTCGTTCATATTGCCGCGCTTTTTTGTTTGGTTTTTAGAGTAACATATACACTGCCATAATTTAATTAAGAACAGGAATGCGGCTTTGGGGAGTATAAGGGGCGTCGTCTCGCCGAGTGTTTTCGGCAGAAAATCACGATGCTCCGTTGTGCCGCCACGCGCTGTGAGGGACTTGCCAAGATTTTTCTTGGCGTTGTTTGCATAGAGGCTATTACGGTTTTACTAAAACAGCGCGAGTGGCTGGGGTTTTTGAACGCTCCTTGGTTAATTCGAGGATTTTCATTTCTGTTTATATCCACCCCCATCGCGCTTTCTGGCAAATCACCTTGCGTTTCCCCGGATTTGCGTGTATAATACTCTAATGAGTTTTTTCGGAAGGTGATATTTTTGCCGGATCTCAAAATCCAAATGTTTGGAAACTTCGACATCGTTTGGCGCGGACGTTCGATTCTGGGGGATTCCGGCGGATCGCCGCGCGTCATGGCTCTCCTCAAGTTCATGCTGGCTCAGCCGGGAAAGGCGCTCACGGCGGAAGCTATCGCCCAGAACGTCTGGCCGGAGAACGAGTATCAGGACGAGAAAAAAGTCGTGCGGACATACGTCCACCGGCTGCGGAGGTTTCTGAAGGAAGAAAACGCCGCGCGTCGCGACTTCACCGCCGACATCGGCATCGCGTCGCAAAGCGGCGGGTATATCGCCGAGCTATCCCCGGACGCCGCGCTCGACACGGCGGAGTTTGAGCGGATCAAGGATCTGACGCTCGGCGCGCTGGATCAGCCGGCGATGCTCGCGGCTTTCGCCCGCGTGAACGGCGTCTATGGCGGGGAGTTCCTGCCCGAGTGCCGCTACGACCACTGGGCGATCATGCTCCGAAACTATTACCTGCGCGCGTACTGCACCGTGACGCTTCGGGTTATCGCCGTCCTTGAGCGCGCGGGCAACTGGCCAGCTATCTTGGACGTATGCGAAAAAAGCCTGAAAATGGCCGAGCTGGATGAAGGCATAAACGTCGCGTTCCTGGGCGCGCTCGTGGAGACGGGGCAGTCGGCGGCGGCGCTCAAACACTACAGCTATCTCACGGGCAAGCTCTATACCGAGCTGTCCGCGGTCCCATCCGAGAAACTGCGCGAGGTTTACGCCCGCGCGAAGGCGTCCAGAAAGCGCGAGGATTCGTTCGCCGTGATGGGCGATGTGTCGCCTGAGACGATCGACAAGCAGGCGGTCTACAACATGCTGACCGAGATAGTCAAGGTGTATGTGGAAGCGGACAACAACAGATATTCCATCGCGACGGCGGAAGTCAGGAAGATCGGCGAAATGGGAGAAATAATCGAATACGGCGGCACGAACGCCGAGAAATCCGATATAGCCGAATCTCTTCGGTACGCGCTCGAATACGCTCTGCGGCGCGGTGACATGTACGCCATCCTGCGCGAGCGGTACGGCGCCGTGGTCGTGCTGGCGGACGCGAAACCCGAGTTCTACCGGAATATCGAGAACAGGATTTCAAACGCTTTCTACAGCAGGTATCAAGGGTACGCCTATAAAATATTTATTTCGGTATCGCCGGTTACTATGGTGCGCTGACAGGGAGTTAACATGGAGATTACGGCAATCAGGAGCATGGCCACAAACGAATCGGTGTTCGCGAAAGGGCGCGTACTCGTGGACTGCGGCGCGGTGGATAAGCCCACCGTGCTCGACGAGGGCGGCAGTTCGGTCTATCTTACCAGCGTGACTTCGGGCGGCAGAACGTATTCCGTGTCGATCGAGGTGAGCAAGGACAGCGAAACCGTCCGGCACGACTGCGACTGCTACTCGCATAAGCTCTGGCGCGGAGCTTGCGAGCACGTCGTGGCGGCGCTGCTCGCGATCAACCCTCGGCGGACATCCGCGAGAGCGCGGGATGAGCGAGCCGCGCGTTATATGATCGAACGGTTCGAGCGCCGCGCGATAGAGGAAATGGACGACGAGATAGCCGAGACGTCCGCGCTCGATAAGATCCGGCTGGTGCCGACTCTGGGTCTGGACGACGAGCGTTACCCGTACCTCACGCTGACCGTCGGCAGGGACAAGCAGTATGTCGTCAAGGATATATGCGCTTTCGCCGACGCGGTGCGGACGGGGGAGACGGTTTCATACGGCAAGTCGCTGACGTTCGCGCACAGGCTGTCCGCGTTCGACGAGCGGAGCCGGCTGATCGCCTCCCTCGCGCGCGGATTCGCGGACGAAAAACCCATGTGGATGTCGAAAGCGCCGAACCTGTTCTATTACGGGGCGCGGTCGCGGCGCGGGCTGTACCTGAACCCCGGCGCGGCGGACGAGTTTCTGTCCGCGATGGACGGCGGCTCGCTGCTCGTGCGCGCGGGCGACGACGGAGAGAGGCGGTCGCACCCCGTAACGCGCGAAACGCCGCCTATAGCCGCGGCGGCGCGCCAAACCCCGGACGGCGGATTCGTCATAGACTGCCCATATGAGGGCGAGCTGCGGGCGTTCGCCGGCAAGCGGCTGGCCGCCGTCATATACGGCGGAACGGTCTACGTCCAACCAACCCAGTATCTGGAGACTCTGCGCCCGCTGGCCGAGGCGTTCTCGCAGGGCAAGGGCGTGATCCCGATTCCACTGGCCGACTCCAACCGGTTCGCCAACATCGTCTATCCGCGTCTGCTCGCGTCCTCGCTGATCAAGGAGTGTCCGGAGCTTGACGCAATAGCGAGACAGGCGAAGCTGAGCGTAAAACTCTACTTCGATTCGGACGGCGGCGCGGCGACTTGCCGGGCCGAGTTCCACTACGACGGAACCGCCTACAACCCTTTGGCGGCGGGCGGCGCGAAGACGCGGTCGCCCTGGAGGGACGCGCTGGGCGAGCGCCGCGTGATAAAGTCGCTGGAGACGCTCGGTTTCGCCCCGGACGCCAAGCGCGGCCGATACGTCCTCGAAAGCGACGACAAGGTATACGATCTGATCTACGAGCCGTCGGGTCTGGCCGCGCTGATGGAGCAATACGAGACGTTCGTCTCCGATTCGTTTCAGGTTCGCTCGAAAAAGCCGAAAGTGACGGCGAGCGTCGGGGTGCGGCTGGCCGGCGGGCTGCTCGAGGTATCCGTCGGCGCGGAAGGCTACAGCCCCGAGGAACTGCTCGATATAATCAACTCGTACAATTTGCGTAAGCGTTATCACAAGCTGAGGAACGGAGCGTTCGTCGATCTGGCCGAGTCCGGCGCCGCCATCGCCGAGGCCGGGCGTCTTATCGACGGCCTTGACCTGACGAAGCGAGACCTTAAGAAAGGCACGATCCGCGTGCCGAGGTACCGGGCGCTGTACCTGAGACAGGCGCTGGAAACGAACAAAAGCCTTTCCCTGTCTATGGACGACGGCGCGAAACAGCTGGCCGACGAGGTTGCCGGCTTCGGCAAACTGGATTTCGTCGAGCCGCCCGAGCTGCGGGACATACTGCGCGAGTACCAGAAGGAAGGCTTCAAGTGGCTTTCGGTGATCTCGCGGTACGGCTTCGGCGGTATACTGGCGGACGATATGGGGCTTGGCAAGACGATTCAGGTCATCAGCCTGCTTCTCGCGGAGAAGGGCCGGACGGGGCGGCCTTCCATCGTCGTCGCGCCGACCTCGCTCGTCTATAACTGGGAAAGCGAGATAAAGCGGTTCGCGCCGTCGCTCGCGGCGCTGCCCGTCGTGGGGACGGCTTCCCGGCGCAGGCAGGCGATAGGCGCGGATGCCTGTGATGTGTATATAACGACGTACGATTCCCTGAAGAAAGATATAGACAGCTACAAGGAGATAGAGTTCGAGTACGTCGTAGCGGACGAGGCGCAGTATATCAAGAACCCCGGAACGCTGAACGCCAAAGCGATCAAATCGCTCAAAAGCCGCGCGAGGTACGCGCTGACGGGCACGCCCATCGAGAACTCGCTGTCCGAACTGTGGTCGATATTTGATTTCATCATGCCCGGGTACCTGTTCGCGAGCCACGCGCGTTTCGGCAAGCAGTACGAGACGCCCATCATGAAGGACGCCGACGAGGGGCGGCGCGACGCGCTGAAGCGCCAGATAGCGCCGTTCATCCTGAGGCGTCTCAAAAGCGACGTATTGCGGGAACTGCCCGAGAAGATCGAGACGACGCTGTACGCCGATATGACCGAGGAGCAGCGCAAGCTCTACACCGCGCATCTGCTGCTGGCGAAGGGCGCGCTTGACGAGAGCATCCGCGAGGGGACGCTGCCGAAGCGGCGTATCGACGTGCTGGCGCAGATAACGCGGCTGCGGCAGATATGCTGCCATCCCGGGGCGTTCATAGAGGATTACGGCGGCGGCAGCGGCAAACTGGAGGCGGCGATGGAGACCATCGCGGACGCGCTCTCCGGCGGGCACCGCGTGCTGCTGTTCTCGCAGTTTACGTCCGTGCTTGGAATAATCCGGGAGCGGATGGACAAAGAGGGCATAAGCTATTTTTACCTCGACGGCCATACGCCCTCGCTCGAGCGGACCGGACAGGCGGCGGCGTTCAACGGCGGGGAGCGCGATTGCTTCTTAGTGTCGCTCAAGGCGGGGGGGACGGGGCTTAACATCACCGGCGCGGACGTCGTGATCCTTTTCGACCCGTGGTGGAATCCCGCCGTCATGGAGCAGGCCAGCGGACGCGCGCACCGTATCGGTCAGACACGCTCCGTGCTGGTCTACAGCGTCATCGCGAAGAACAGCGTCGAGGAGCGTATCGCCGAGCTTCAGGAGAAAAAGAAAGCGCTCGTGGACGACGTCATCACGGAGGGGACGAATTTCCTTTCCGCCATGACGCAGGATGAATTGGTGGAATTGTTCCGGGAATAGTTTATACTAATCTCCATTTATGGAATAGAAAAATTTTTTCAAGTCCGCGCCTAAGAAGTTTGCATCGCATTTTTGCGTGAACCAAGCAAACTTCATGCCCGCGCGGACGCGCTTCCGCTTTGAAAAATTTTTTCTACCAAATCTAACGGAGATTAGTATTGGGAGAGGATATTAATGGTAGAATTAATCCATGGCGGCGTGGCCGTGCGCGGCGGCAAACCCGAGCCGTCGTCGGACGTATCGGCGCGTGCCGGCACTATCGCGGGGAAGATACTGGCCGCTCACGATAAGGAATTTTGCAATGTTCACGCAAAATTCCAAAAATTTTGCAAGGTTCACGCAAAATTCCAGGGCGGCGGTTCGGTCCGGCGGCTTAAGTTCGACGCGCTCGTCTCGCACGACATAACGTACGTCGGGATAATCCAGACCGCGCGCGCCAGCGGGCTGACGGAGTTTCCGCTGCCCTACGTTCTGACCAACTGCCACAACAGCCTGTGCGCCGTCGGCGGAACGATCAACGAGGACGACCACGCCTTCGGGCTGTCCGCCGCCAAGCGCTTCGGAGGGATATACGTCCCCGCGAATTTCGCCGTGATACACCAGTTCGCGCGGGAGCGCCTGGCCCGCGCGGGGGCGATGATCCTGGGTTCGGACTCGCACACGCGCTACGGGGCGCTGGGCGCGCTGTCCGTCGGCGAGGGCGGCGGCGAGCTGGTCAAGCAGCTGTTCGGCAGGACGTATGACGTCGCCGATCCGGAAGTGACCGCCGTCTGGCTGACGGGCGAACCGGCGCCCGGCGTCGGGCCGATGGACGCGGCTCTGGCGATTATCGGCGCCGTCTTCGCGAACGGATTTGTCAAGAACAAGATAATGGAATTTATCGGACCGGGCGTATCGGGGCTTTCCGCCGACTTCCGGAACGGCATAGACGTTATGACGACGGAGACGGCGTGCCTGTCGTCGGTCTGGCGCACGGATGAGGTTATCCGTGAATACTACGCCATCCATGGCCGCGAGGGCGATTACGCCGAGCTGAACCCCGACGACGGCGCGTATTACGACGGCTTGATCCGCGTGGATCTCTCCCGCGTGGAGCCGATGATCGCCGCGCCGTTCCACCCGTCCAACGCTTACACGATACGGGAGTTCACCGCGAACGCGGGCGATATACTGGGCGAGGCCGAAAAGTCCTCGGGGATGGCGCTGCGCGGCAAGATACGCGGCGGCAAGGTCTACGCCGACCAGGCCGTGATCGCGGGCTGCGCCGGGGGCGCGTTCGAGAATCTGACCGACGTCCGCGACATTCTGGCGGCGGGCGCGCCGGCTTCGATTCCGCTGTCGGTCTATCCCGCCAGTCAGCCGGTCTTCGCGCGGATAGCGGAGAACGGCGTGCTGTCCGGGCTGATCTCGGCGGGCGCGGTCGTCAAGCCGGCCTTCTGCGGCCCGTGCTTCGGCGCGGGCGACGTGCCGCAAAGCGGCGCGCTGTCCGTCCGCCACGTGACGCGCAACTTCCCGAACCGCGAGGGTTCGGTGCCCGGCAAGGGGCAGTCGGCGGCGGTCGCGATTATGGACGCGCGTTCCGTCGCGGCGACGTACCTTAGCGGCGGAGCGGTAACCCCCGCCACCGAGCTTTCCGTCAGATACTCAAGGCCGTCCTACCGGTTCGACAGCTCGATATACGACAAGTATGTATACAACGGCGCGGGCAGGCCGGACGCGGGCGAGCCGCTCGTATTCGGCCCGAATATCGCCGATTGGCCCGACATGCCGCCGCTGCCGGAGCACCTGCTGCTGAGCGTCGCCGCCTTCATCACCGATCCGGTCACGACGACGGACGAGCTGATTCCCTCCGGGGAGACGTCCAGTTACCGCTCCAACCCGCTGGGACTGGCGGAGTTCACGCTCTCGCGCAAGGACCCGGGCTACGTCGCGCGGGCCAAGGCCGTCCGCGAAGGCGGCGGGCGCTCGGCGGAGGCGCTGGACGCCGTAGCGCGGGCGTTCGGGGAGGAATACCGCGATTCCACCGGTATCGGAAGCGTGATATACGCCGTCCGGCCCGGGGACGGTTCCGCGCGGGAACAGGCGGCCAGCTGCCAGAAAGTTCTGGGCGGCTTCGCGAACATAGCCCGCGAATACGCCACCAAACGCTACCGCTCGAACCTGATAAACTGGGGTATGGTGCCGTTCATCCTGCCGGTCGAGCCGGATTTCGGACTCAATGATTTTATCTTCGCGCCGAATATCCGGGAAGCCGTGGCTGAGGGAGCCGGGAACGTTCCGGCGTATATGCTGACGGACGCCGGGTTTGTCCCGCTGGACGCGCTGGAGCTGCCTCCGATGACCGGCGACGAGCGCCGGATTATACTCGCCGGGTGCCTTATCAATTATTACAGGGAGTAGACGTATGCCATTCGACGGCTTCACGGTGCGCGCGATAGCGCGGGAACTGAACGCGGCGCTATCGGGCGCGCGGATCGACAAAATCGCCCAGCCCGACGCCGATACGCTGGTGATATCCGCGCGCGGCGGCGTGAACCGGCGTTTGCTGGCGACGTGCGCCGCGGCGTGCCCGCGCGTCTGCCTGACGGATACCGCGCGGGAGAATCCCGCCGCCGCGCCGCTCTTCCTAATGGTCGCGCGGAAGCAGATCGGCGGCGGCCGGATAGTTTCCGTCGGTCAGCGCGGATTTGACCGCGTTATCGAGATACGCGTCGAGTCCCGTGACGAGTTTGGGGAGCCGCGCCGCCGCGTCCTTGTCGCCGAGATGATGGGCAAGCACTCCAACGTGATCCTCACCGACGGCGCGGGCATCATCCTCGACGCGCTGAGGCGTGTGCCGGCCAGCGTATCGGGCTTCCGGCAGGTATTGCCGGGGCTTCCGCTGGGGCTTCCGCCGGGCGGCAGGCTGGACCCGACGGCGCTTTCGGCGGAACAGTTCGCCGAGGCGGCGCGCGGCGGTCTTAAAACGGCGTTCGAGGGGATAAGCCCCGTCATGGCCGAGGAGATAGCCGCGCGCGCGGGGGGCGACGAGACGCGTATGGCGGGGATATTCGCGGAACTGATCCGCGAGGCGGATTCGGGCGCGGCGTATATATACCGCGACGGCGGCAGGGCCGTGGATTTCGCGTGCGTCACGATCCGAAACTACTCGCTCTACGAGGCGGAGCGCGTCAGCGGCCCCTCCGAGGCGGCGGAGCGGTTCTACGCGGTAAAGGACGCGGCGTACCGCCAGGCGCAGCGAGCGGCGGATATCAAGCGTCTCGTCAAATCCGCCGCCGACAAATGCCGGAAGAAGCTGGACGCCATCGACAAGGCTCTGGCGGAGTCCGAGGGACGCGGAAAGTATCGGGCATACGGCGAACTGCTGACGGCTTACGCGCACATGGCTGCGCCGGGCGCGGAGAGCCTTGCCGTCCAGGACTGGAACGGCGGCGGAGAGGTCGTTATCCCTGTCGATCCGGAACTTGGGGCCGTCGGGACGGCTAACAAATATTTCAAGCGGTACGGCAAGGACAAGCGCGCGGCGGTCGTTTCGGCGGAGCGGCGCGAACGCGCGCTTATGGAACTGCGTTACCTCGAGAGCGTCGCCGACGAGACCGAGCGCGCGGAGACATACGGCGAACTAACGGAGATACGCGCGGAACTGGCCGCCGCCGGGTACGTCCGGAACCGTTCGCCGAAGAAGGCGCCGAAGATAAAGCCGTCCGGCCCGCGCCGGTTCGAGCGCGGGGGATTCACGATACTGGTGGGCCGGAACAACGCCCAGAACGACGCGATAACCAAAGCCGCGGCCCCCGGCGACATCTGGCTGCACGCCAAGGACATACCCGGCAGCCACACAATCATCCGCGCCGAAGGCCGCGCCGTCCCAGACGGCGTCATTGAGTACGCGGCCTCACTGGCGGCGTACTACTCCTCCGCGGATAAATCCGCTCTGTGCGCCGTAGACCACACCGCCCGCCGCCACGTAAAAAAGCCCCCGGCCTCCCCGCCCGGCTTCGTAACCTACACCCGCCAAAAAACAATCTTCGCGCTCCCGGAACCCTAATGTCTTGGTTTTAAGGTTTTTCTAGCTTCCAGCATCTTGCCTCTGGCGTCCAGATATGCTAAAATGCTGATCAAACAGGGTAAAGGTTGGATTGTATGGTATATTCGATGACAGGCTACGGAAGCGGGGAGTGCACCCGGTACAACCGGATACTAACCGTTGAGATCAAATCCGTGAATCACCGGTATCTGGACGTGTCGGCGCGTCTGCCCCGGGCGCTGTCCGGGCTTGAGGAGCGCGTAAGACGGCGCGTGGCGGCGGCGGCCAGCCGCGGGAAGATCGACGTGTATGTCTCGTTCGACTCCTTCTCGGACGACGACTGCGCGGTTACGCTGAACGAGCCGCTCGCGGACGCCTGCGCCGCGGCGCTTATCTCGCTCAAGGGGCGCTATCCCGAGCTGAAAGACGATCTGTCGCTGTCGCTGCTGGCGGGACGCGCCGACATCGTTACGGTCGAGAAACAGGCGGGCGGCGACGCGGACGAGATCTGGGGGGCGCTCTCCGGGGCGCTGGAGAACGCGCTGACCGCGTTCGCGCGAATGCGCGGCACGGAGGGCGCGAACCTGGCCGAAGACATCCTGCGCAAACGCGATACGCTGATATATCTCTGTCAGCGCGTCGCTGACCGCGCTCCGCTCGTGGCGGCGGATTACGCCGAGCGTCTGCGCCGCAAGGTTTCGGAGGCGCTCGCCGGCGCGGAATACGACGAGGCGCGCCTGATCGCCGAGGTCACGATTTTCGCGGACAAGTCCTGCGTTGACGAGGAACTGACGCGGCTCAAAAGTCATCTGCTCCAGCTGAAGGATATTCTGGAGGGCGGCGGGGCTGTCGGCAAGAAACTGGACTTCCTCACGCAGGAGATAAACCGGGAGGTAAACACGATCGGATCGAAGTCGAACGATCTGGACATAACCCGCGCCGTTGTGGAAATGAAGAGCGAATTGGAAAAAATACGCGAGCAGGTGCAGAATATTGAATAGCGTCATCAATATCGGATACGGCAATATAGTCATGAAAAACCGCGTCGTCGCCGTGCTGGATCCGGAGTCCGCGCCGGTCAAGCGGACCGTTCAGAACGCCCGCGACGCCGGGTCGATCATCGACGCGACATACGGCAGACGCACGCGCGCCGTCATCATATGCGACAGCGGCCATGTCGTTCTCGCGCCGATCACGCCCGAGACAATCGCCGCACGCGCCGGGGACAGGCAGGAAGCGCCGGAAAGGCCGGCGGACGATGAATAACGGCAGGGGGATGCTCATAATTATATCGGGGCCTTCCGGCTCGGGCAAGGGCACGGTGGTTAACCGCCTGTGCCCGAAAGGCGCGGACAGCGAGTTTGCCGTGTCCATCTCCGTGACCACGCGGGCGCCGCGCGAGGGCGAGATCGACGGCGCGAATTATTTCTTCCGGAGCAAGCGCGAGTTCCATGAACTGCTCTCGAACGGAGAGCTGCTCGAGAGCGCGATGTTCTGCGGTCATTATTACGGCACGCCGAGCGGGTACGTCGGACAGATGCTGGACGCCGGAAAGAACGTCGTGCTCGAGATAGAGGTGAACGGAGCGCTGCAGGTAAAGAAGAAGCTGCCGGAGTGCGCGCTGATCTTCCTGCTGCCGCCGACGATTGCCGAGCTTAAACGGCGGCTGGCCGGCCGGGCGAGCGAAACCGCCGAATCACAGACGGACAGGCTGCGCCGCGCCCGCGAGGAGATCAAACTGATTGACCAATATGATTATCTGGTGATCAACGACGACGTGGACGAGGCGGTCGCGAATATCCGCACCATCGTCCGCGCCGAGAAGCTGAAGCCGCTCCGAAGCGGGTTTTCAATATCAAAATGGAGGAATCCGGATGCTTAGACCGTCCTACGGCGAACTGATGAGGATACTCAACGAGGGCTCCAATCTGGAGAACAAGGTTAACAGCCGCTACGCGATCGTCATAGCGGCGGCGAAACGCGCCCGCCAGATCATCGACGGAGCGATCCCCCAGGCGAGCGGCGCTTCCGACAAAGCGCTCTCAATCGCGCTGACCGAGATGAGCGAGAACCTGATCAAACTTATTCCGCCCGACACGCGCGCCGAAACCGACATCCCCGGCTATATCTACCGCCAGACCGATTACCGCGCGTCCGCCCTCACCCCGGACGAGACCGCCTACAAGACCTACGCCGACGAGCTGGACGAGGACGACGACTACGGAGACGGCAACAATTACGACGCGGCGGGCTTCGGCGACAAGGATCGCTCCGTCCGCGACGCGTACGAGCCGGATGTTCTCGACGGCGAGATCGACGGGGACGAGATAGCGGGGGATCTGGACGCCGACTTGGACGAAGATCTGATTCCCGGCAAACTGGAAGCGGATCCGGACGGGGCGGCCGGCGTGTTCAGCGGCGGGGACGACGAGAGTATCGACGACATTGGCGTAATAGAAGGTGTCGACGCCGATGACGACCAGCTCGAAACCGACGGCGAGATTTGACGATGGGTTCCGCGATGTACGCGGTGGTCGCGGTCGCGGCGGGGTCGCGCTGGGCGGGGGGGCGGTATACCTATGTCGTTCCGCCCGGCATGGAGCTGGCGCCCGGATGCGCGGTGACGGTGCCTTTCGGCCGCGGCGGGGCGCTTCGGCGCGGTTACGTTATCGGGCTTTCGGACGATACGGATATTCCGCCGGGAAAGCTTAAGGCGATCGAGCGGCTGGACTCCCCGGCGCCGGTCGTGAGCGCGCGGCAGTCGGCGCTGGCCGAGTGGATGAGCGAGAAGTACTACTGCCAGCTCGCGGACTGCCTGTCGGTGATCGCGCCCGCGCGCCCCGAGCGCAAGCGCCGCGCCAAGGCGAAGGCTTCCGCGCGCGGCGGGCCGCCGGAGATAGAGCTTAATCCCGCCCAGGCCGAGGCGGTCGCGGCGCTTACGGCCCAGCTCGAGAGACCCGAGCGCCCGTGGCTGCTTTTCGGCGTAACCGGATCCGGGAAGACGGAAGTTTACGCGAGGGTCATCGAGTCCGCGCTGGCGGCGGGGAAGACCGCCGTTTTTATGGTACCCGAGATAGCGCTGACGCCGCAGACCGAGCGGCTGCTTTCCGCGCGGTTCGGAGGGGACGCCGCCGTGATTCACTCGCGGCAGACTCCGCTGGAACGCTCCGACGTCTGGCGACGCGTCCGGGACGGTTCCGCCCGTATCGTCGTGGGGCCGCGTTCGGCGGTATTCGCGCCTATGGAGCGCCCCGGCGTAATCGTTATAGACGAGGAGCATGATGCGGCGTACAAATCCGAGCAGGATCCGAAATACGACGCGCGCGAGGTCGCCGAATGGATCGGACGGGCGGCTGGCGCTCTGGTTGTGTACGGCTCGGCCACGCCGTCGCTCGATACCTTCGAGAGGGCGGAGCGCGGGGAGATCGGGCTGATCGAACTGCCCGCGCGCGCGAACGGCCTGCCGCCGCCGGCGGTCGAGATAGTTGATATGCGGCTGGAGACGGCGGCAGGGATCGACTCGCCGATAAGCCGCCGGCTGGCCGGGGCTATGGGAGAAGCGCTGTCCGCCGGCAATCAGATTATGCTGTTCCTCAACAGGCGCGGGCACTCGCCGTTCGTCAGCTGCCGCGTCTGCGGGGACGTAATGCGGTGCGGACGCTGCGCCGTCAACCTGACATACCATTCGGACGACGGAACGGCTCGGTGCCACTATTGCGGCGAGAGCCGCCCCCTGCCGAAAACGTGCCCCGTCTGCGGCAACCCGCATGTATATACTTTCGGCTGGGGTACGCAGAAGGTAGAGGAGGCGGTCCGCGAGATGTTCCCGGGCGCGGCGGTCCTGAGGCTGGATTCGGACGCGGCCCGGCCGAAGGGCGCTTACGAGTCGATTCTGCGCGATTTCCGCAGCCGCTCCGCCGACATACTTATCGGTACGCAAATGATCGCGAAAGGCCATGATTTCCCCGGCGTGTCGTTGGTCGGGGTCATAGCCGCCGACCAGGCGCTCTATACGGGGGACTTCCGCGCGGCGGAGGGCGCTTTCGCGCTTATGACCCAGATGACCGGCAGGGCGGGCCGAGCCGGAACCGGAGGATTGTCCATAGTGCAGACGTACAGCCCCGGGCATTACAGCGTGATCTGCGCGGCGCGCGGCGACTACCGGGCTTTTTACGGTCAGGAGATACTGATCCGGCGCAGGATGTCGTACCCTCCGTTCACCCATATATTCCAGATAGTGCTTTCCGGCGAGGACGAGAAGGCGGTAATAGGGGCGCTGACCACGCTCGCCCATATAATGGGCCGGCTCGACCGCGCCGGAGAGTTCGAGCTGTTCGGCCCCGCGCCCGCGCTGGTGTCCAAGATAAACAATAATTACCGCTGGCGCGTCATGGCAAAGGCCGCGGACGAGCGCCGCCTCCGGATTTTCGCGATGTTCTCGATCGACAGGCTGCGCCGGTTCGCAAACCTGAACGGAATAACGATAATGCCGTCAATGGATCCCAGATCTATATCATAGGAGCGACAACATGGCTTTAAGAAGAATACGAACCGAGGGCGACCGCATCCTCCGCAAAGTATCGAAGCCTGTGGACGAAATATCACCCCGGATAGTCACCCTGCTGGACGATATGATCGAGACGCTGGACGACGTGAACGCCGTCGGGCTGGCCGCGCCGCAAATCGGCGTTCTTAAGCGTATCATCGTGATACGTATGCCGCGGGACGAAGACGACGAGGATGGCGAGGGGGAACTTTTTGAAATGATCAACCCCGTCGTGGTAGACGAGAGCGGTACACAGCGCATGAACGAGGCGTGCCTGTCGATACCAGGCGAAAGCGCCTACGTCGAGCGCCCCCAGCGCGTTACCGTCCTTTACTCAGGCCGGGACGGCGCCCAGCGTTCGCTCACGTGCGAGGATGTCATGGCGGTGGCGGTCTGCCACGAGACCGACCACCTCGACGGCGTCCTCTACATCGACAAGATCTCCCCGCCGCGGCCCGGCGACGAAGAGACCGACGGCGGAAAAAAACGTAAGGGGCGGCGCATATGAGAATAATTTTTTTCGGTACGCCCGAATTCGCCGAGACGATACTGCGCTACGCCGCTCGGCGGCATGATATAGCGGTGGTCGTCACGATGCCGGACCGCCCGGCGGGGCGCGGCAAAAAGCTCACGCCGCCTCCGGTCAGGACGCTGGCCGAATCGCTCGGCGTCCCCGTCCTGCAGCCCGAGAGCCGCAAAACGCCGGAATTTGCCGATAAGCTCCGCGCGTTTGCCGCCGATATAAATGTAACGGCGGCCTACGGCGGGATACTGCCAGAAGCCGTACTCGGCTCGGCTCGGCTCGGCTCGGTCAACGTCCACGCGTCGCTCCTGCCGGAGTACCGCGGCGCGGCGCCGATAGCCCGGGCGGTCATAGACGGGCGGCGCGATACGGGCGTCACGATCATGCGCATGGACACGGGTCTGGACACTGGCGATATTATCCTGCAACGGAAACTGCCGATCGCCCCGGAGGACACATGCGGCTCGCTGACGCGCAAACTGGCGGAATCCGGCGCGGGGCTGCTGCTTGAGGCGCTCGCGCTGATAGAGGACGGAACGGCCGCGTTCACCCCGCAGGACGGAGCGCTGGCAACCTACGCCAAAAAGATCTCTCCCGAGGAACAGCTGATCGACTGGAACCTTACCGCCGAGAGTGCCGCGAACCTGATCCGGGGTCTTAATCCCGCGCCGGGCGCGTATACTTTTTACCGCGGGGATAAATTGAGGATATTATTCGCCGAGCCGCTTGACGGGGATTTCCCGGGGGCGCCTGGCGAGGTTATCGGCCCGCTGATCGTAAAGGCCGTCCGCGGAGCCGTCCGCGCCGTGACGGTTCAGGCGGCGGGCGGCAGGCCGATGTCCGCCGGGGATTATCTGCGCGGACATAGAGTGGAGATCGGGGAAAAATTGGATATAGATGTATAAATTAGAATATGACGGAGGCGCGTAATGGACGCTCTGGTATTGATACTGCTTTTCGCGGCGATTATTCTGTCGGTCGCCGCTCAAATCAAAGTAAAGGGTACGTTTCGGCGGTATTCCGGCGTCCCGAACAGGCTGGGCATAACCGGGGCGGCAGCCGCGCGGCGCCTGCTCGCGGCGAACGGCGTCCGCGATGTACGCGTCGAGCCGATCCATGGGACGCTGACCGATCATTACGATCCCAAGGCGCGCGTCGTCCGCCTGTCCGAAGGCGTATACGACAGCGCGTCGCTGTCGGCGCTGGGCGTAGCCGCGCACGAAACCGGGCACGCGCTTCAGCACGCCGAGGGATATTTCCCGCTGACGGCGCGCGGCGCTATATTCCCCGTCGTCAGTTTCGGCAGCAAGCTGGCGTTTCCGCTCATCTTCATCGGGTTTATCATCACATCGCTCAGCGGCGTGATGGGGCGGTACGGCATCGCGCTCGTCTACATCGGGATAATTATGTACGCGGCGGTAGTTGCGTTCCAAGTGATCACGCTGCCCGTGGAGTTCAACGCGTCCGCCCGCGCGATAGCCTTGCTCGAAGACGACCGCGTACTTTCCCCGGACGAGATCCCCGGGGCGAGGAAGGTTCTATTCGCCGCCGCTCTGACATATGTCGCGGCGGCCGCCGTGGCGCTTCTGCAGTTGCTGCGGCTCATTTTGGCGGCTCGCAGGAGCGACTGACGCATAGCTAATTGAAAAATTTTCATCCGTTATAACTAAGACCAAGCGAACTGTGACTTGACATACTATACTATACAAGGACTGACACACCCAAGCGGCCTGACGGACGCTCAATGGGAAATAGTCAAGACGCGTTTTGCGGGGGAGCGCGATCGCAAACGGGATAAACGCAAATTAGTCAAGCCATGCTGTATTTGGAAAAAATGGGCTGACCGTAGCGGTTGCCGCCGCGTGATTTTCCGCAGTTTCCTACTGGACATTGACACCCATCCGCTCAATCCTGATTCCGACAACGACGGGCTGAGCGACGGCGACGAGCGGTTTGGGGCTTTTGCCGGAGCGCCAGGCTGTCAGGGCTTTGGGAACGCGTTTTACGCGGACTTGCAGGGAAAACCCGTGTGAACGCGGGGCGGGAGGCGACTCCTGCTTATGGAATCATAGATTCACAGAGTGTTAAGAAATGTCTGCCGCCGATGTAACGCGTAATTGCCGCCGCCCGCGCGGCGAGTATTCATATACGAAACCGGGGATAACCTCCGCGAAAACAGGCTTTTGAAAGCTATCCGGCCATCAAAAAATAAGGTAATTTTTCGCGTGACAGAATTTTGCCAGGTTCACGCGAAATTCGTCCACGCGAAAATTCATGGTGGGCGATTTTAATTATATTACCGTGTGACGCTTCGCGGGAAATGTTCCATCAACACTGAATTGTCGCACGGTTCAAAGATCGGGTACGAAACCGCGAAGCGGATGTTTGGGATTTTCGACAACCGCCTGTAAATAACTGGAAAAACCCGTTGCCCGCAAAGCAAATCGCTGTTCTAAGCCGTCTATGCAATGATGGTGGCGGATTAAATTATATTGGGCGGCGGATTTTTCATCTGACAAATACGCCCCCAGACCGTACATGGCGTCCCGGGCATCTCATCTTACAGTTTCCGGCAATCGTCCGCGCGCGCTGTCGGCGGTCAAGCCGCTTTTTAGCTAGGAGTGGAGGCGCAGACCGTCACCTCTTCACCGATCTGCGCTCCGCCATCTTCCCGACAACCACGAGCCGCTCGTCGTCGACTAAATTGGAGCACGTCGAGAGCGTCAGAATCCTGTCGGTTACGCCGACCTCCAAGCCCAGATCGAACATAGATATATCCAGCATTCGATCAAGGAGTTTCCTGTAATCCGCTTCGCTCATGTTTACGCGGTTGTACGAGAACGACGTATCCGTTAGGAACACGGCGAATACCTCGAAGATATAATCGTCATAGAGCGTCTGGTAGTAGAAATACGGATGGCTCCGCGTGAACTCTTCGTCCCGGAACTTGCGCAGGTCGTGGAACATGATCGGCAGGCGCATGTTGTGGCCATAGATAATCGTGTTATCGTCTTCCTTGGAAATATCGTTGTCGTAGTCCAGAAATACCCATC
This sequence comes from Clostridiales bacterium, assembly GCA_031265685.1. Taxonomy (GTDB): domain Bacteria; phylum Bacillota; class Clostridia; order Lachnospirales; family WRAX01; genus JAISCI01. The sequence goes on along the minus strand of JAISCI010000064.1, from coordinate 14,895 downwards.
CGGCGTTGTGCTCCTCGAGCTTTATGTTGTGGTTGAGGTAAAAAACGTTGTCGCCGGCCTGCGTCACAAAATATCGGATCGTCGTGTCCGGAACGTCCAGATAGCCGATTATGTCTTGATTGTCAAACTGCTCGCGCTTACCCGCGAAATCTGGACGCACCCACAGCGGCCCCGGCGACGCGGTCGGAACCGCCGAAGGCGAAGCGCTCGGCCCGGATGTCGGCGTAGGCGACACGGCCGGCATCGCTGGCAGTTCCTGCGACGTTATGTCCTCGAGCACCTTTATGTAATCCCTGTATTGGAACATAACAAATGAAAGCAGCGCCGTCAGCGCTACGAGTATGATCGTGTCCGTCGTCTTGCCGACCCAGAACGCGGCGGCGGGTCTGCGCTTCTTGTCTTTTTCTTCCTTATGTCTCGGCATTGGACTCACCCCTCGTTATTATATCGGCAAAAAAGCCGCGGTAAAACACGCCGCGCCGCTGACAATTATACTAATTCCACTATAAAGGAGGCCGAATATTTTTTCGGTCCGCGCCTAGAATTTTGCGTGAACCAAGCAAAATTCAGAGCCGCGCGGACACGCAAGCTCGAAAAAATATTTGGCAAATCTAAGTGGAATTAGTATTTGCGGTATTCGGCCTTCTTCTTTCCGAATCGTCCCGCCAGTTCCCCGGCTATATCGCCCCATGTTACGCCCTGCTCGGCCAGCATTACGGTCAGGTGGTACAGCAGGTCGGCCACTTCGTAGACGACTTCGCGCTTGTCGCGGTTCTTCGCGGCTATGATCGTTTCGGCGGCTTCCTCCCCGACTTTCTTGAGGATCCGGTCGATCCCTCCCGAAAACAGCGCGGATGTGTACGATCCATCCGAAGGATTGCCGCGGCGGTCCGAGACTACGCGGTACAGATCGGCGAGCGCGGCTGTTGTGGGCGGCGCGGCGTCTCCCCCGATCGAACGGAAGAAGCATGATCGGCTGCCGGTGTGACACGCCGCGCCGGTCTGCTCCACGGCAAGCAGAATCGCGTCGCCGTCGCAGTCATACCGTACGGCGCGGACGCGTTGCGTGTGGCCGCTCGTTTCGCCTTTCTTCCAGAGCGACCGCCGCGAGCGGCTGTAGTAGTGCGCGAAGCCCGTCTCGAGCGTCAGCGCCAGCGACTCGGCGTTCATGTACGCCAGCATGAGGACTTCGTTCGTCTCGGCGTCCGCCGCGACGGCGGGGATAAGCCCGTCCGCGCCGAACCGTATCTCCTCGGGAATTTCCTGCCGGAATTTTGCGGATTCAGGCCAGAATTTTGCGGGTTCAGGCCGGAATTTTGCGGGTTCAGGCAAAATTCCCCCTTCGTACACACGGACGGCCTCCGCGAGATCGATGGCGCCGTCGAACAGCGCGCGCCCGATTATCGCGCCAGCCGCGCCGATCCGTTCCGCCGCCGCCAGGTCGTCCATCGACGACACCCCTCCGGACGCGACGACGCCCACGCCCGGGCAGGCGCGGATTATTTCAGCCGTCGCCTCGGCGTTCATGCCGCTCATCATTCCGTCTCGTGATATGTCCGTGTATATAATGGCGGACACTCCGCGCCGAGCCATATCCTGGCAAAAAGTGACGGCACGGACCCCGCTCGTCTTGAGCCAGCCGTGCGTGGCGACAAATCCGTCCCGCGCGTCCACGCCGACAGCGATTTTATCGCCGAACAGCCGGACGGCTTCCGAAACGAACGCCGGGTCGCGGACAGCCGCCGTGCCGATTATAACGCGGGAAACGCCGAGGGCAAGCCTGTCCTCTATGTCCGAAAGCGTCCGGACGCCGCCGCCCGTCTGGACGGGCGCCCTGAGCGCCGCGATCCGCGCGACTGCCCCGCCGTTGACGCCCGCGCCGCCCTTCGCGCCGTCCAAATCCACCACGTGCAGATACGACGCGCCGGCGGCGATCCAAGCCCGCGCCGCGTCGGCGGGATCGTCAAAAAACTCCGTCGCGCGGCTGAAGTCGCCCTGTTTAAGCCGCACGCACCTGCCGCCCCGTATGTCTATAGCCGGATATATCCTCATTCCAACATTCCTTTCGTGCTCATAACGCCGTCTATTCGGGGGTCCCGCGCGACGGCCTGCGCGACGGCCCGCCCGAACGCCTTGAATATGGCCTCGGCCATATGATGGTTGTTCTTCCCGGCGATCAGCTTGATATGCATATTCAGGCCCGCGTGCAGGCACACCGCCCGGAAGAATTCCTCAATCATCTCGGTCTCCAGCTCGCCGACGCGCTCGTTCGTGAACTTCGCGTCGAACGCGAGGTACGCCCGCCCGCTGAAATCGACGGCGCATATCACAAGCGCGTCCTCCATCGGCAGAATCGAATATCCGTAGCGGACTATCCCTTCTTTGTCGCCCAGCGCCTGCGCCAGACCCTTGCCCAGCACTATGCCGACGTCCTCGACGGTGTGGTGGAAGTCCACGTCTATGTCGCCCTCGGCGTTCAGATATATGTCGATGAAGCCGTGTTTGGCAAACTGAGTCAGCATGTGGTCAAAGAACCCCACGGATGTAAATATATGAGAATTTCCGCCGCCATCGATGTTAATCTCCATGTTAATCTTCGTTTCGCGCGTAGAGCGCTCGATTGCCGCGTGCCTTGCCATGCCGCTACCCCCTTATCCTGACGGCCGCCGCGTGCGCCGTAAGACCCTCGGCCTCCGCGAAGCGCGTTATGTCGTCCGCGAGCGCCGCGAGCGCCGGCTTTGAGAAAGATATAACGCTGGTGCGCTTCATGAAATGATCGACGCCCAGCGGCGAGAAGAACCGCGCCGTCCCGCCCGTCGGAAGTACGTGGTTCGGCCCCGCCATGTAATCGCCGAGCGGCTCGGGCGAATAGTTCCCCAAGAACACCGCGCCGGCGTTTCGAATCCGCGTCAGCAAGCCGAACGGATCCGCGACGCAAAGCTCCAGGTGTTCCGGGGCTATCTCGTCGGACAGCCGCGCCGCTTCGTCCAGATCGGCCACGATGATCGCCGCGCCGAATTCTTCCAGCGATTTCTCAATAATACCCCTCCGCGACAGCCGCCCGATCTGCCGCGATATCTCCAGCGATACGGCCTCCGCCAGCTCTGCGCTGGTTGTCACGAGTACCGACGAAGCCATTTCGTCATGCTCGGCCTGGCTCAAGAGATCCGCCGCCACGAACGCGGGGCTGGCCGTACCGTCCGCGATCACGAGTATCTCGCTCGGCCCGGCGATCGAGTCCACGTCCACATAACCGTACACCGAGCGCTTCGCCAGCGCCACGTATATGTTGCCGGGGCCTACGATCTTGTCCACACGCGGTATCGTATCCGTCCCGAACGCCAGCGCCGCCACGGCCTGCGCCCCGCCGACCTTATAGATCTCGTCGGCGCCCGCGATAACTCCCGCCGCTATCGTATGCGGCGGAACAGTCCCGTCCCGCCCGCACGGCGTAGTCATGACGACGCGTCCGACACCCGCGACTTTCGCCGGCACGATATTCATGACGACGGACGACGGATAAGACGCTTTGCCGCCCGGGACGTATACCCCGACGCTCTCGAGCGGCTTCGCGAGCTGACCCATCATCTCGCCCGGCGCGAACGGCTCGAGATACCCCGGGCGCAACTGCTTCCGGTGGAAGTCCGCGACGCGCGCCGCCGCCCGGCGCATGACGCCGATAAGCTCGGGATCGACCGCGCGCGCGGCGGCGGCGATCTCATCCTTGCCGACGCGTATGGCGTCCGCGCTCAAATCCGCGCCGTCGAACCGCTTCGTGTATTCAAGGACCGCCAAGTCGCCGCGCGCGCGGACGTCCGCGACGATCGCCTCGACGGCTTCGGCGTTTCCGCCGCCCGCCGCCCGTTCCCGCAGCCGCGACATGAATTCGGACCGATCGGCGGGCGTGCTGATTATTCGCATGGGATCACCCTTTCGGTGTCGTACTGTTTCAGTATTAAGGCTGACATAAGCTGAAACAGTATCAGGAATTGAGGTATTTGTCAATGGCCTTGATCTCCTCGTCGCTGTGCTCAAGGTTGACTTGGTACTCAACCGCCAGCGCCAGATAGTTACCCGCCTTGAAAATATCACGGTCAATCTCATTTTTGTGGCAGAGCACCTCGCGCCTCGTTGACTTTTCGAACATCAGATCAACTTCCGCGGAATCGTCCGTGAATTTCGCGACCCTGAAGGTGCCGACTCCGGCTATTTCACCCGCGTAAATGACTTCCAGGTTCGCGCTCACATACGTTCCGTATCTTATGCGGCGAAGGCTCCACGATATTTCGTTCCGGTCGGTCTGAAGAGCGAGTTTTTCCAATAGCTTAAGCCGAACGTCCTTTGTCACGCTATCCTCTCCTCCGCTTCAAAATAGCGATTATATAATCAAGCTTTACGCAGAGTTCCTCGCGCTTGATCTCGACCGCAGGAAGATCCAACATCACAAATAAGCTTTCGATTTGCTCGGCCTGATCTCTTGGGAATATATTCTTGTATATGCCGCGCAAATCATACGTCTTTTCGCGCAGTTGGCTTAACGTGCCCGCGTTGAGCGTCCTCCTGTTTATTACCGCGTCGCGGAAGATTTCAAACCACTCGATCAGATTCGATTGCTCCGCCTCATAATCCCGCCTCAGTTCTTTGAGCAGCGCGCTCTGCCGCCGCACCGCCAGCCACGTGACGACCGACACGATAACGCCGCCCACGCCAAGTATATCGGCCGCGAACCCGAACCAGTCGAAAAAACTCACGCGCCCGCCACCCCCAGTGCGCCCACCAGCCCCGCGATCCGCGCGGACTTCAGCTTCATGCTCACGCGGTTGGCGATCAGGCGGGCGGACGACCAGGCAATCGTATCGACGACCACCAGACCGTTCTCCCGCAGGGTCGAGCCGGTTTCCACAATGTCCACGATAACGTCGGAGAGGCCGACCGCCGCGCCCAGTTCCACCGAACCGGACAGCTTGTATATCTCGACGGTCTTGCCCAGTTTGTCGTTGAAGTAGGCGCGGGCTATGTTCGGGTACTTCGTGGCGACGCGTATGTCGTTGCCCTCGCGCACCAGCGCCGCTGCCTCGGGCTTCCCCGCGACCACGACGCGGCATTTGCCGAATCCCAGGTCAAGCAGCTCGGCGACGGAAGCGCCCGCCTCCAGCAGGACGTCCTTTCCGGCCACGCCCACGTCCGCCGCGCCCGTCTCTACATATGTGGGGACGTCGCCGGCTTTCGCCAGAAAGAACCGGCAGCGGGTGTTCTCGTCCGTAAATATCAGTTTGCGCGAATTTCCGAACAGTTCGGCCCGCCCGAACCCCGCCGAAGCGAATCTATCCGCCGCGATGTCCGCCAGCCTGCCCTTCGCCAGGGCGAAGATCAGATAATCGTCCATTTACCGTTTTCCACCCTCGTTTTTTTCGTTTCGCGTGTACCCGCGGCAAAATCTGTGACCTCTGCCAGGCCCGGACGGATGTAGACCAATCCGCGAAGCCCCTGTCGCCGAGCGTAGTCGGCGTTTTTCTCCGCGCCCCAGCCGATCAGGCTGAGCTGCGCCCGAGCGCCGCCGCGGCGCAGCTCCTTAGCCGCCAGAATCGCCTCGTCCGCACAATCCGCGTCGGCGGCCACCAGCAGCACGTCCGCCACGGACGGAGCGGCGCCAAGCGAGTCCAGCAGCGTGTTCACGTTGATCGCGAAGCCTACGGCGGGATAATTCGCGCCGAACCGCGCGGACAGACCGTCGTACTGGCCGCCGAAGAGGACGGCCGCCGCCGCGCCCGGAGCGTAGGCGTTCCATATTATACCGGTATAGTAGTCCAGCGCGCCGATCATGGAGAGGTCAAATCCGACATATTTTCCCATTCCATACAGATCCACGCGGCGTTTGGTTTCGGAAAGCGCGGCCAAAGCCGCCATCGCCTCCGATCCCGTGACGAGCGCCGCCGCGCGTTCAAGCGCTTCCGAGCCGCCGATGAAGAGCGGCAGCGAGCGCATCAGTTGCTTAGGACCGCTGGGCGCGTCGATGGACTCGGTCAGATTCCCGGCGGCCACGAAGTCGCCGCTCAATATATACGACTGAAGCTCCCGCCCGCGCTCGCCGTCCAGCCCCAGCTCGGCCAGGAGCGCCCGGAAGAACCGCGCGCTACCCATATCCAGGCGAAAATCCGTGAGACCCGCCGAGATCAGGCTCTCCACGGAGACGGTGATCATCTCGGCGAACGCGGATTCGCCCGTAGCGCCGATCAGTTCCGCGCCGGCCTGGGTTATCTCGCGTCGCTTGCCGTGGTAGTCCTCGCCGCGCCGAAACGTCTCCGCGATGTAGGACAGCCGGAACGGAGCGTCCGCGGCGGCGTACCGCGTGGCGGCTATGCGCAGGCAGGCAGGCGTCATATCCGGCCGTAGCGCCAGCACGGCGCCGTCGCGGTCGATAAACCGGAACACGCGCTCGTCGGCCGTCCCGCCGCTTCCGTATACGTCAAAATATTCAAAAGTAGGGCTTTGCGCCTCACGATAGCCATACGCGGCGAATACGCCCGCGATCGCGCGTTCGGCGGCGCGTTTGCGCTCGCACTCGCCGCCCAGAAAATCCGACACGCCGTCGGGCGTATGCAGCCGATTGTTCCGCAACGAAACCATTCCCTTCAAGGGTATTATACAATACTCGGCGCGGTTCCGCAATGATAACGTTCATCCCCGCGCGAAAACGTTTGACTTTTTGACGGAGCTTGCGCCAGTCTTTCCTTGTATATGCTCGTAACAATAACTAAGGGCATTGTTGAAGAAGAACGCTTCAACAATGCCCTCAACGGATTATAATAGCAGGCGCGGACTTTACGGCGCTCGCTTGCTCCTATACCATATATCAACAAACGGCGGATTTTCGACAGAGCTTCGCCCCCGGACACGATCGGGGCGCGGCTTATTTTTACGCTTCTTCAGGCTTTGCCTGACGCAGCGCGGCGTCCACAGCTTGCAAAAGGATTTTGCTCGTAACCGCCGTTTCGGGCGTCGTCGCTATCTTTGTCGTCTGATACTTGATGATCTGCTTGGCAAGCTCGTCGAGCGTCGGTCTGAACAACGGGTAGAACGTCTCCTGATCAGCTTGCATGTTGAGAAGCTGTACGTCGGTTATCTCCTTTTCGCTGACCGTGACCGTCACGTCAACCGGCCTCGCGTGCAGGATTATCTGCGCGGCGTACGTGCCGGGCAGATAATCCCTCGCCTGAGCGTCACCCCCTGGAACAAGGTATACGACGAGCGCTATGATCAGTATAAGCCCGATAAGCGCGCATATGCCCACTTTGATCAGCCGTTTCATTTGAAATACCATAATCCGTGTCCCGCTCAACACGATCCCTCCCGTTTCTGTACATGTTTCATAATATTACCGAAGCGCGGAAAATATGACGGGCGAAGCCTCTAATCATTAATAAAACCGTAAAAACTTCCCGGCGCGTCGTTGCGGCGGTTGTCTTACTCAAAGAATCGGCATGGCGATATAATTGAAATCGGTCGCCATGAATTTTCGCGTGGCCGAAGTTTGCGTCGCATTATCGTTTGACAGAAGTTTGCTTGGTTCTAAGCGTTTTCGTGTGGTTCAAACGAAAATGCGATGCGAAATACCACGTTCCTCTATAGCGCCCGAGATGCTTAGAACAAAGGCGACACAAATGATGGCTTCCAAATATAATGGGGGGCGGAGCATATACACGAGTGTTTCCAGCTGAAATTCGAGCGCGGACAGCGGATGAGTGATTTTTCGCTTGACATTCACACCAAAAACAGGGCGACAGATTCATACATATTAGATTGGGTTTACCGCGCGATTTTAGCAGCCCATGGGCAGCTCACCCGTCCCAATCGCCGTACTCGCCCTCGTTGGAGTCTATGACGACGTGAAAGACGGAAGCTATAGTGCCGTTTTGTAAAATTATGTAATTTATCGCAGTGACACAAGAGCGCCTCCCGCAACGGCATTTTGCGTGACAATAGTATATCGCCACGCGCCGCTCAGCAACGGAAATTCGAGGATGTGGGATAATGACAGCATACCCATCACCCCGCCCGGTTTTCTGCGAAACCGTGGGGCTTCACGCGACCCGCCGCCATAAATAAAGCAAAGTTCGTTTTAAATTTCAAGCGAAAAATAATCCGCGCCCATAACAAAGCGCTATTGTAAACGGACTTTGAAAACGAGGCGGCCAATTTTTTATATCGCTAAGCGAATTTTTCGAGTGAAATACAAAGCGCGTCAAAATTATGTTGCGCCGGCACCGGAAACACGCTATAATAAGCGAACCAGATGACGAGGATGTCTCCTAGGCTGGCATAAATAACGGCATAGTTGTCGGAAACACCACGTCTTATGGCGGCTGCTCTGATTGGTTTTTGAAGGCTTGATGTTTTCAGCCCCTTACAGGGGCGTTGTTCCGCAAATCACCGCTCGAAATGGTGGCGTCCTGATTTGAGAACTTGTATTCAGCATAACATCATGGTATAATTGCCCTATGGAGAATATAGAGTTTATGCCAACAAACTACCCAAGCTGTCTGACGGGCGCGCAATGGGAGAAAATTGCGGAATTTTACCTCGAAACGGGAAAAGGATCACCATAAGCGCGCTTATTAACGCTGTACTATATTTGGTTAATAATGGACGCAAATAGTGGAGAACCCGCGCAAAAGCTGGAAGAAGAAGGCGGCTGGAATTCGCTTCAGAAGTTTGCGTGAATCGAAGCATTATCGCTTGATGGAATTTTGCGGGGTTAGGCAAAATTCGTTCAAACGATAATGCGATGCAAACTTCTGTCACGCGAAATTTCTTCGATTCACACAAACTTCCTAGACAAATTCGAACGCCGGCCAAACGAGGGTCCAGGCTACGGGATCATCGATTCTCAGAGCGTGAAAACGATTTACCCAAGCGGCGATCGCGGCTTTTACGTGGGAAAACAAAAGGCCTCAAAAGGCGCATTATCGTAGACATGATGGGCGGCTTTTTGGCGGTCGCTTCACGCGCCGCGAATATTCACGACACAAAATCCGGCTCGCAGGGCTTTCCGAAAATGTCCGTCAAAAGAAGTTTTGCGGCGATGAAAGTTACTGAAGTCTTTCGACGAAGCTATAAAGGAGTAAAAGGACATGAAGTCCGGCCGAGTCCATGACAATGATTTCCCATATACATACTTTGCTACACCGTTGCAAGTTGAATACGGATTCTGAAACAGCTGCCGGACAAGATGGCCGATACGGATATATTTTCGGGACTGCGCCGCCGCGCGGAATGCAGCGGCAAGAGCACCATTGCGGGGCAAAGGATTTCCTAATACAATCCCACAAGTGGCTTTGGAAGAAATTGTGCCGCGGAACAAGAATGACTTCATACGAGAAGCGTCGGACATCAGTTTACAGGAACGAGACGAAGATTTTGTCAAGAAGCGCGCGGCTCTCGCAAATCACGAACGCCGTGTATTCGGGCTTGATATTGTCATCAAGCGGCTGTACTAAAATGGCGTGACCGGAAAACGACCAGACCTACATTATCTGGGTATTGAGACGTTTAATTATTCAAGTGGATATATGAGTTTCTAGCGGCAACGATAATCGCGCCCGTGACTGTGTCGGGGTCAACGATGAGATTCCTTCCTTTCTCCGACACGCCGTAAGTTTCTTTAATGTCCATATGTACTAGGCGTCGTAGTCGCCGGAATTATGTTAATTATACTTGGCGTTAGCAAGCATGTTGGCTGAAACGCGATAAGCGGGACGCGTTTTGAATGATATTTTTCCCCGCAAATTTGGTTTATAAGGGGTGTTATTATGCGCGTTATACATCCGTTCCCGCCGCTTGTCGGCGCGGACAGCCGCGCGCTTATACTCGGAAGCTTCCCGTCGGAGAGATCGCGCGCGGAAGGCTTTTTCTACGGTCATCCTCAAAATCGGTTTTGGCGTGTGCTTGCCGCCGTCTACGGAGCGGACGCGCCGCAGAGCGTCGCGGAAAAGCGGGATTTCATCCTCTCACGGCGACTGGCGCTCTGGGACGTCATCGCCGAATGCGATATCGAGGGTTCTGCGGACGCTAGCATTGGGGGCGTCGTTCCGAACGACATAGGGAAGCTGATGCGAGACGCGCCGATAACGCGCGTATTCACGAACGGCGGCACGGCTTTCAGACTGTACAAGAAGTATATTCTGCCGGATACGGGCGCCGCGGCTTCGCGTCTGCCGTCTACTTCCTCCGCGAACGCGGGCTGGTCGGCGGAGAGGATGATCGAGGCGTGGAGGGTGGTCGCCAGCGAGGGAAATCAGAGTTAGCGCTATCTATCGCAGGTGTCATGGAGTGTCCCGCAAATCATGCAATGGTAAGAGTATAACTCTACTTGGCCGGCGTCGTGGTCTTGGTCACGCCGTTTTTTTGGCGCGCAGACTAAGCAGCTTGACATGCGCTGTTTCCTACTTTCGGACAAATGCAAAGCCGTTTTTGGCCGGATTGTCCAAATGTATTCGCTATTCCGTTCATTTTGCTTTTATGGTATACTTACCACATTTTCTGGTTTGAGGTAAGTATACCATATGTCGCGGCTCTGTTCTACGACCGCCTCTATTTGACGGTTGGCGCGTTAGACCGGCCGTTTTCGCGTATTCACATTTCCCCGCCCGAAGCCGCCGCCATTGAGTACAGTATGACGATAATCGCCACTCCAACGTCCGCGAACACCGCCAGCCACATCGACGCGAAGCCGACCGCGCCAAGCAGCAGCACGGCGGCCTTGACGCTCAGCGCTATGGCGATGTTCGTCTTCGCGACACGCATCGTCTTGCGGGCTATGCGCACCGCCAGCGGCAGTTTGCGCGGGTCGTCGTTCATTATCACTATGTCGGCGGATTCGATCGCGGCGGCGGAACCGGCTCCGCCCATCGCCGCGCCGACGTCCGCCCGCGCCAGAACCGGAGCGTCGTTCACGCCGTCCCCGGCGAACATGATTACCGCGCGCGGATTGGCTTTGTAGATCGCCTCCAGCTCCGCCACCTTGCCGTCCGGAAGCAGAGAGTGCCGCGCGTCGGTTATACCGACGGCTTCGGCCGTCTCCCTGGCGGCGGAAGCGCCGTCGCCCGTCAGCATGACGGACTTCGCGCCGAGCGCCGCCAACTCGGACACCGCTGTCCGGGCGCCCTCCCGCGCGGTGTCCGCCAGCGTTATGGATCCGGCGAACCGTCCGCCCTTGGCGGCGTATACCGTTGTCGCGCCGTCCGCGGCCGGAATGTACGAAATACCGTTTTCACCCATATGACGGGCGTTGCCGACCAGTACGGCCTCCCCGTCGGCGGTCAATCCGGTCAGCCCCGCCCCGGGAACCTCGCGGACGTCCCTGGCCGCGGCGGCGGTCAATCCCCGGCGTTTGACCTCAGCCGATATGCCGCGCGCCGCCGGATGATTCGAGTGCCGCTCCAGGGAATCCGCGAGCGAGAGCAGCTCGGTCTCGGAGAATCCCGGCGCGGGGCTGGCGGCGCGTACCGTCAGCTTGCCCGTGGTCAGCGTGCCGGTCTTGTCGAAAACGGCCACGTTCACCTTCGCCAGCGCCTGAAGGCTGTCGCCGCCCCGAGCGAGTATCCCCGAGCGCGAAGCCCGGCCTATCCCCGCGAAAAACGTCAGCGGCACGGATATTACGAGAGCGCACGGGCACGACACGACGAGAAACACGAGCGCCCGATGAACGTACTCCGCGTAACCGCCGCCCCAGAGTATCGGTGGGAAAAGCGCGATCGCCGCCGCCGCGATGATGACGGCGGGCGTATACACGCGAGAGAACCGCGTGATGAACTTCTCTATTTTCGTTTTGCGCTCGGCGGCGTTCTCGGCGGTATCGAGCACGCGCGCGACGGTCGAGTCGGCGTAGGCCGCCGTAACGCGGACGCGTACGTATCCCGTCAGATTGACGCCGCCGGACATCACCGCCTCGCCCTCGCCCGCCGCGACGGGCGCGCTCTCGCCCGTCATAGGCGAGGTGTCTATCTCGGTCGCGCCCTCTGTTATCACACCGTCCAGAGGGATCCGCTCGCCGGGCTTCACGGCGATTATCTCGCCCGGGGCGACGCTTTCGGGATCGACCGTAACCTCGGCGCCGTCCCGGACGACATGGGCCGTCTCGGGGCGGATCGCGAGCAGCGCGCGTATCGACCCGCGCGAACGGTTTGTCGCCCTCTCCTGAAAATATTCCCCGACGCGATAGAACAGCATAACCGCGACGGCCTCCGGATATTCGCCGATTATGAGCGCCCCGGCGGACGCCACGCTCATCAGAAAATTCTCGTCGAACAGGTTGCCGGTCAGCATACCGCGAATCGCCTCGATTACGATCTCGCCGCCAATCAGAGCGTACGCCGCCAGATACAGCCAGAACGCGGCGGTTCCGCCCCACTCCGGCGCCGGAATGACAGAAAACGCCACCGCCGCCGCGTACGCGGCGATTCCCGAGATAAAAGCCGTAAGCCTTATAACCGCAGCCGCTCCGCCCTCGCGGTCCTCATGTCCGCAGTCACGGCAATTGGAGCATCCGCATTCTCCCATGATGATCACTCCCAATCATTAAAATATATGCTTGTCGTCGCTCAAATGAACGATATGGTCGATACCGGCTTCCAGAAGAATTTCCACGTGCTCGTCGTTCAGCGAATAGAACACGGTCTTGCCTTCGCGCCGAAACTTGACCACGTCGCTCTGTCTCAGTACGCGGAACTGATGCGACACGCTGGACTGCGTCATTCCGAGCGCCGCCGCGGCGTCCCCGACGGACATCTCGCCGCCGCGCAGCGCGCATAGCAGCTTAAGCCGGGTAGAATCGCCGAATATCTTGAAAAAGTCCGCCACGTAGTAGATCAGCTCGTCGGACGGAGCGATCCGGTTGTCTTCTTCCATAGTTTATTTCCCCCTTGCATAATGTGATTAGGTTTTTGAGGAACCGATAAACCTTGAAAGCCACGCTATTATCGTGAGATAATAGCGCCATGGGAAAGAGCGGCGTCCCAAACAGCGAAAAGCGCGCTGTTCGGGGATCCCGGGTTGGATGTTGGCGGAGTCTCTCCGCGCCTCGTATCTCCCGCAAGGTTGCGGCGCCATGAATTTTTGCGTGGCCGAAGTTCGCGTGAATCGAAGCATTATCGTGTGGTTCAAACGATAATGCGATGCAAACTTCTGTCACGCGAACTTCCTCGGCAAGAACAACCACGCCGTTAGTCTTATAGCGGAAGACGGCAAATCCGTCTTCAAGGCTCGCGCGCTCCCCACCATTGCCGGCGGAGAAAAACTTACCGCCTGTTCGACTGCCTTTGACACACTCGAAATCGGAAAGGAATTTTGCGTGACAGAATTTTGCATCGCATTATCGCGTGGCCGAAGTTTGCTTGGTTCACGCAAACTTCTGTCACGCAAACTTCGGCAGACAAAATTCTTGGAAGCCACGGAACACTACCGGCTCTCCATTTACTCGTTTCCGCGCGGCAAAGGCGGTATAGTCCATGTTATCAACCCCATTCAAACCGACGGTTGACGCAAAGGAACGAAAATCCGCAAACGCAAGACAACTTGTGTGCTCCGCCAAGTTTTTCCTGAATACCCGTCTATTTTCGCTGATGTTTTCGGGAAAACCTCGAAAGAATTATTGCTGCAATTCAGCAGTCCCGCCGATATGGAAAACTTTTCAGTCGATACCCCTGTCCGAACTGTTAAGCGCTTTAAGCCGTCAAAGGCTCCGCCAAGAGAAAGTCGGCGAACTCTCCCGCGCCGCAAAATTGTCTTTCGGCGTTACCTTTTGCCTCGATAGCGCCTCGTTCGGCTTCATCCAGCCGCCGCGGGACGTAATCCAGACCCTGTTCTGAAAGCTTTTTATCTTAAAAAAGCGTTCAGAGGGTAAACACCATGGAATTTCGCCTGGACGAATTTTGCGTGACAGAATTTTGCGTGAACCAAGCAAAATTCATCCATGCAAAATTCATCCAAGCGAACTTCTGTCACGCGAAATTCGACAGCGCGGTTTCGCGTAAGCTATGCTATAATCACCATCCTTAAAGAAAACCGTCCCTACGAGCGCCGTACTCTTTAACGGACTCGACTTTACGCCATCTTGTCAACCGCCGCGAAAGCCTGACTCCCGACTTAAGCGTCAAATTCCGACCACACGGGTGTCGCGTAAAGCGACAGGTTTCAACCGGCAAGGACGCGCCGCCTTTAGCTCGCCGCGCAGTTCAAGCGAAATTCCTTGATAAAATTAGCGCAATTACCGATTTCGGGTCACTGAACACTCTCTTCAATTACTCCGGGGCTTATCCGGATCAAGACAATCTGGCGTTTCATGGCAGATGCAGCGCGATTGCCGAAACATGGCAAGAAGCAGCCGCAACATTACCCCGTCTAAACAGCGAACAGCGTCAGGAACCACAACGCTGTTTTAGGAGAATTTTGATCGAAAGAAGCAATATTTAACAGATGTTTATATGAGCATATGCTCATATGTTTATAATAACACATCATTTTTGATTGTCAACGCCAAAGTTGCTTCCTCTGCAAAAAAACTCTCTCCAATTCTTCCAAAAATCGGGAAATTACATCGAATATGGTGAGATATGTGTAGGCTAAACTAAAATTCAGCGAATTATACAAAGCCCGTCGGACAAAAAACAGCCTGGCGCTTGGACAGGTTTGTATAAATGCATACGTTAAACTAAAAACCAGCCAAAAAAGCACGGTAATACACACGTATGTCAAGCCCATGCTAAATAAATATTTGCACATTAATGAATAGATCCTACGAGGATAATTATAAAAGGTACATAGCCTAGCAGCTTTATTTTACTCCGATTGTGCCTCCCAAGAAAAATTTCAGGAAATTTCGGGGATATAACCATAAAT
>JAISCI010000062.1 GCA_031265685.1 Clostridiales bacterium | reverse complement strand
AATCCTTCACGTGTTCCCATTCTTCATCGCTGATTTCGTATCGTCCGCGAATCGTTGACATAATATCACCCTGCGATAGTTTATCACATCTTGTGCATTGTGTTATTGTCGAATACGCGCCTAGGTAGTTTATGAAATACGCACAATAATCCAGAAATAGTGCATGTTTTTCAAGGCAAGACAACAAATTGCGTGATACAATTATTGTTGTGGGTCTAACTTAGCGGCGCAAATTCTTGATGATTGGAGAGTGCTTTTTATGGATTACATATTCAGACCGCGCTTGCTCCGGAAGTTCGCTTGGTTGACGCGATCTTCCAGTCGCGGGGCGTTGGCTCTGCTGCTGACGATGGTGATGACCGGATCGTCCTTCGGCGCGGCGGAAGCGTTCGCGGCTGTTTCGGCGCGGGACGACGACGGTACGGTCGTGTTCGCGGGCGGCAGCTATGTGATGACCATTGAAAAGGAAGGTTTCCGATACGGCTTCATTACGCCAGACGGCGAAACGATCGTCGCGGCGCACGGGATCAGCGGCTTACGTTTCGGCGCGGCCGGCAAGGAACCCAGCGATTGTGTGTCGGCGGTCTTTAACGGGCTGACAGGCGGCACAGCGTCGTTCACGGCGACCAACGCGCTGGGTGATACGGCGGACGTGGACATACATTTCTACGACCGGCACGCGAACATAGTAGTAACGCCGACGCGGGAGGATACCCCGGCATACGCGGCGGAAACAGTCTACCCCGCGTCCGGGGCGAATACGTATCTGTCGCTCGCCCCGTCGAACATCAGCGCGACCACGCCTTCGGTGCGGCTTCTTGATAAGGCGCTGCCGGACGACTATGTGTTCGAGGCGCGTTTGCGCTTTGCCAATCAGAAGCCCGACACGTCCAGCGCCGGTCTCGGCGCGAGATATGAAAGCAAAACCAATTTCGAGACGCTGCTTTTGGGTCGTTACCGCTCACGGCTGATGCGTCTTCAATCCGGCGGCAACGTGACGTTCAGTGACGGCAAATATCCCGAGATCGTATCCGGCGCGTGGTACGGCGTAAAGCTGATCGTCCAGGGGCGGCGCGTCCGCGCCTATATCGGCGGGGCGAAGGTGGCGGACTATATCGACGAGAGCGCGTCCGGCGCGCAGTTGACGGGCGGCGCGGCGCTTCGGGCGTATCAGGATACCGTGGGATACGACGACATAAAGATTTACAACCCGAACGATCCGTCTCAAATATATTACCAGAACGATTTTGAGGATACGACCGCCGCGGCGTTCCGCGCCGAGTGGCCGGAAAAGTACAACCTGTCTGGAACAACCGACCTGGCCGCGGTCAGTCTGGTCAGCGAGGATTACGCCGATACGCCCGCGGGCAAGGCGATTACCGCCGACAACCGCGATAAGTTCACAATCGATCTTCGTCTCGCGGGCGGCGTGACGCCGATGTATGGCTTGGGCGATTACGGCGCGTTGTCCGACGACGGGCGGCAGGTGCGATCCTCCGCCAACGTCTACGGCATTAGCGATATGGCGTTCGGCAACGCGGGCGGCGGCCAGCCGCAGAGCGGCGCGCGCTTCGTATCAACTTTCTCCATCGCGCCGGCGCCGGGTTTCGCGCAAGTGGTGTTCGAGGAAGGCGACAAGCGCGTCGCGCTGACTTCGGAGCATACGCTGCTGGGCGCGGCCAAATCCGCCGCGGCGGACGTGTGCTACTTCTTCGGCGCGACGCGGGACATTTACGCCGATTACCGCGCGGCACGCAACGAACGCGGCTATATCGACACCAAGCCCAACGCGCGGATGTTCGGCGTAGGCTGGGAGGCTTACGGCTCGCTGGGCTGGAACGCCTATCAGAGTTCAATCGAGGACACGGTCTCGGCGTATTTGGACGCGGGGTATGACATCAAGTGGGCTGTCGTCGGCTCCGGCTTTTGGATCGGTGACCGCAGCGGCTTGCAAGGCACGACGACATCATTCGGAATGTGGGACGACGAGCCTTCCGGCACGGCCCGCTCCGACGGACTGCCCGACCCGCGCTTCCCGGACCCCGGCGCTCTTAAGGCGTTTCTTAATGACAACGACATAAAGATGCTGCTGGGGCTGCGCGTACACCTGAAACTGCCGGCGGAGTTCGGCGGCAAACGCAACGCCGCCGTTGACGGGACTTTTGCCGACACATTGCTGGAGAACGGCTACTACCTGCGCAATGACGACGGATCGGTCATGCTGGTCGCCGCCGCCTACCCCGGCACGGACGGATCGGCCAAGACCGCCTATGTGGACGGGTCAAACCCCGAAGCGGCCGAATGGTACCGCGAGATGGCGGCGCTGTGGGGCGCGGACGGCTGGAAAGAGGACACCATGTCCTATTCCGGCTCATCCCATCTGCATACGTATAACGACGGCAACTATAACCGACTGTACCTGGACCAGATTCAGGACGACGGGTACCTCTACATCACGCGCAACGGCGCTTACGCCCTGACCGGCGACATCCTGCGCATAAACGACTCCAACTACGGCACCGACAACAGTCTGCACTCCAAATCGCCCGACCGTATGCTGCTCAACACCTTCGCGTACGCCGCCAGCGGCGTGTCAAACGTTTATCCCGACATAGTCGGCGGCTCCGGCGGGGCGTCGTATATCGGGCAGGAGGCTTATCAGAAGTACGTCGCTCGGGAGGCGCAGTTCGTCGCGCTGTGCCCCAGCCTCGCGCTGGGCATAAACATCCTTAACATGAGCAACCAAACGTATTCGCGGGCCGCCTACGACGCGGTCAGATGGCATTCGACCTATGTGCCGTATATTTATGACGCGGCGCTTAAAAGCTGGGAGACCGGCTATCCCTACTCCCACAATCCTCTGCACATCGCCTATCCTGAGGATGAATACGTACACACGATGGCGACGACAAGCAAACGCGAGTTTGAGTGGCTGCTGGGCGAAAGCCTGCTGGCCGCGCCGCTGTTCGGCACCGATACCAACACCGCCGACACGCGCAGCGTCTATCTGCCGGAGGGCAGGTGGATCGAATATTCCACGGGCGCGGCATACAACGTCGGACCCGAGGGTCTGCTGCTTGAAAACCGTGAACACCCCTATGACGAGATCCCGGCGTTCGTGGGCGGCAAGGGCGTTCTGGTCGGCGAGGATATGGATAACAAAGGCAGTTATTTCGCCGAGGTGTTCCCGATAGCGGAACAATCGATCTATGACTACACCTTCCTTGACGGCGAGACGCAATCGACGATCACCAACGACGTGGACGGATGGTCTCCCGATACGCTGGTGATCACCGACGTTACGGCGGGCGAGGCGGTCCCTTTTATCTATGAGGACGTGACCGGCGCGTTCAAGTTTGATTACGCGCCTGGGCACGACTACCTGCTGACCGGCGGCGATGGCGAAATTACTTACACCGTGTCGGCGGAACTGACCAAGCCCGCAAACTTCGTGATCACCGACGACTTTAACGACGGAGATATGGAGGGCTGGACTCAGCAAACCAGCGGCGGTTCCGCGGGCTATACCGTAACCGCGACCGCCGGCAGCGGATACGCCGTGTCATACGGCACTCAGGCCGTACAGGGCGATCTGATCTTAAATGGCAGCGAAGGTTTCACCGATTACAGCGTCGAGGCCGACATAACGCCGGCGGCGGACATTGCCTCCGGCAAGACGCTGGGCTTTACGCTCCGCGCCAACGGCAAGGTGGGCTATTTCGTCGGGTATACGCAAGGATCGGGCTGGCGTATCCTTGTGCGCAACGCCTCCAACCAGACGGTCAGCAACACCCTTGCCGCCGCGGAGATGACGGCGGGTCGGACATACCATTTCAAGGCGAGCGTATACGGTAATGTGATCAGCCTGTATGTGGACGGTATTCTCGTCAACCAGGCGACCGACGACACCAGCCAATGGTCAGCCGGCGCCGCCAGTCTCTACACCAACGGCGCGCGGGTGACATACGACAACATCCAGGTGTCAAACACCATCGAGACGCTTCCGGCGGCGCTCTCCGGCGTAAGCCATGGCACCGCCAAAGTGCGGCTCACGGTCGGCGCGTATACATACGAGACGACGCCCGACGACAGAGGCGCGTGGAGCGTTTCGGCGGACAAATTGTATCTGGGCGAGCAGACCGTTACAGTAGAGGGTCTGGATCTTGCGGGCGGCGTCCGCTCAGTTTCGGAGGCGGCGCTGATCGTAACCGCCCCGTCCGCTTCCGCCACGGAATACGCCGTCGTCGTCGAGCCGAGCGAGAACGGCACGGTGACAAGCGATCCGCGGGATGTTGTTGGCTTTGGCGGCTCGGTGACGTTCACCGTCACACCCGACGACGGATATAAAATCGCGTCGGTCACAATCAACGGTGTGAAGGCTGACGTGATCGACGGGCGGATTACCGTTACGGACGTATACGCGCCGGTCACTGTGTCGGCGGCGTTCGCGCCAGTCCCGCGGCCGCTTCAGCGCGTGTTCTTTGAGGATTTTGAGGACGCGGACGGCGACGGGCTGCATCACTATCCGGAGACATCCGCCTACAAGGTGATAGAGCATGGCGGCGGCCACGTCTATCAGGGCGCGGGCAGGACCAGCAGCGTCACATATCAGACTTGGGCGGACACAAACCTGCCCGACGGCGATTGGGCGCTGTCCTCCGATATGCGGATGGCGACGCGCGTCGGCGACGGTTGGGCGGGCGGCCTGACGTTCTTGGACGACGGTACCGGCGACGGCTACGTCTGGCTGCGCGTAAACAACGGCAGCGCCTCTAAGCCGCAATCAGCGCAGCTTTTGATCAGCAAGGGCGGCTCGTGGGTCGGAGGCGGCGTGTTGCAAGAAGTAACGCTGTCGCCCGCCGTACCGACCGGCGAGGGCAGCGTCTGCGCTCTCCGCGTGGAATACAGCGCGCTGGATCAAACTATTGATTGTTACGTCGGCGAAACCGCCGTGTTCGACGGCTTTGATATAAGCGCGTATATAGCCGATTTGGGCGTCGGCTTCGGCTTCAGGACGTATCAGGCGACGTTCTATTATGACAACGTTGAAGTGCTGGGCGAACCCATCGCAGAAACCCTGACCGGCACGGCGGCGCTTTCGCCCGATAAACCGAAGATCGGCCACACTGTCACCGCGGCGCTGACCGATACAAACAACACCGGTACGCTGGCGTA
>JAISCI010000061.1 GCA_031265685.1 Clostridiales bacterium | reverse complement strand
AATCCTTCACGTGTTCCCATTCTTCATCGCTGATTTCGTATCGTCCGCGAATCGTTGACATAATATCACCCTGCGATAGTTTATCACATCTTGTGCATTGTGTTATTGTCGAATACGCGTCTAGGGAAATTCGAACGCCGACCAAGGCTGTGTTCATGGATAGTCAATGAAGTTTGCATGATTCACGCAAACTTCATTCCACAATTTTCCTGATCCGCGTATCCATAAACGCCGTAGGTACAGCCGGACCGGCGCCTTGCCGTCCCATAAAAGCACGCCGAATTTTGCTCGATGTATTTGCTAATTGAAATTTTCACCGCCCATTATAATTAAGATCCGCCGCACGCTGCTCACAGTTCGACAGATCACGGCGTTTTTTGTTTGGCTGGCGGATTTTTCAACTATAATGGCTGGCGGATTTTTCAGTTGGCGAATACACCATCTCCTTTTGCAGTTCGCTAGGCTCTACGACGACGTTCTCATACCGTGCCGCAGGCACGGGGATGTTCAGCATATCGGCAGTCTTGATGTCGGCTGCGTCTCTGAACATCGTTATTAGTTGGGGAAGATCATAGAACTTCGCGAAGCGAGTGCGCGTGCCGTAGCCCGTGCCTTCCGGGGCAAGACTTGCGTAAGCGCTTTTCAGAACGTTTTTCGCGGTGTGGTTTTCGTTTTGACGTATACGAGCGCGGATTGTTTTCGACGACGGCTCACACTCACTATACCTCGCGGCACTCTCCCGAGCGCAGAAAATAAATCAGCGACCGTTTCACGCTCAGCCCCGAGGCTGTCTCAAACGCCCGCCGATATATCTCCATCTGGGCGCGGTGCGCGGAATCCGAAGCGGCGCGGTCGGTCTTGTAATCCAGCAACGTCCAACCGTCCGGTTCCAGAAACAGGCAGTCGATAATGCCGTGCACCAGAACGCGCTCGTCGTCCGCGCCCGCCCAGTCCGGCGTAACAAACGACGGCGGCACGCCAAGTACGAACGGCGCCTCGCGCCTTACGTCGGACGACTCGCGTATGCGCCGCGCCACATCCGACGTAAGGAACCGCGCGACAATGCCCGCGTCGATAAGCCACGCCTCGCCCCGTGGTATGACGTCCTCCTCGGCCAGCCGCGCGATAAGCCGCGTTACGTCGGCATACGACCGATCCCGCGCGAAATCGATCCTCTCGAGCACAGCGTGGATCAGCGTGCCTTCCCGCGTCGGCGAGAGCCGGTCCGCCGCTCCCCGCGCGAATCTCGGCGCGGGACAGCCGCCGGGGCGCTCGTTAGGGTAATTTCGCGTGAACCCTGCGAAATTCAGGTGATTTCGCGTGGATCCTGCGAAATCACTAGGGGGTTCGGCACTGTCGGTCAGCGCGCTTTCGTAGCGCAGCCGCTTGATCTCGGTTATCGATACCTTCGACGGTATCCGGGCGGCGGCGTCATGGGCATACGCGGTCTCTGCAGGCGCGGCGGATTCACGCGTTTCCGGCGTGTCCGTGACCGAAACGGCGTCCGGGGCGGACGGCTCGGCGACGCGTATGTCGAACAGATCGCTCCGCTGGGCGGCGTAGAGGATCCAGTCCAGGAAACACCGCGACGACGCCAGCGCGCTCTCGGGCATATTACGGATCGTCTCGGACCTCTTCTCGCAGTCCGCTAGCGCCCCCGTGAAAATCAGTTTTTCCCGCGCCCGCGTCGCCGCGACATACAGTACGCGCGCTTCCTCCGAAAGGCTCTCCTCCGTGATCTTCTCGCCGGCGGCAAAGCGCTTCAGCGTATTGTAACGCACGCGCTCCGCCGTATCAACATACACGGGAGCGATACCCAGCGACTGGTGGCAAAGGATCGGCTCGGAAGCGTCGCGCAGGTTGAACCGCCGCCCCATCCCGGACACGAACACAACGGGGAACTCCAGCCCCTTGCTCTTATGTATCGTCATTATCCGAACCATGTCGTCGGATTCGCCCGGGGCGCGCGCCTCGGCGAACGACTTCCCGCCGCGCCGGACGCGGTCGATGTAATCCGTGAAACGGAACAGCGAGCCGCGCCCCTCGCGCTCAAACTCGGCCGCCCGCTCGATGAGCGCGGAGAGGTTCGCGAGACGCCCCGCCCCGCCCCGCTGACCCGCCGCGTATTCATCAAACCGCGTTTCGGCGAGCAGCGCCTTTATCAGCTCGGCGATCGGCGTAAATACCGCCATGTCTCTCCAGCGCTCTATCCGCGCGAGGAACGCCGACAGCCTGTCCGCCAGATCCCCGGATTGCCCCAGGGTATAAGCCGCCGCCGCGTCGATCAGCAGTCCGCCGCGCCGCGCCGCGCGGATCAGAGCCGATTCCTCCGGGCTGAAACCCCCGACCGGAGACAGCATGAGCGCCGCCAGAGGTATGTCCTGCCGGGGATTGTCGATGACGTTAAGCAGCGACGTCACTACCATCACCTCGTACTTATCAAGGAACCCGTCGTCCGTGTCCGCCAGCGCCGGTATACCGGCGTCCGCGAGGACCTGCCGGAAGGTTTCGGCAATACCGGCTTTCGCGCGGAGCAGAATGGCTATGTCTCCCGGGCGGATCGGACGAAGCCCGCCCGCTCCGTCCGAAACGGGAAAGCGCTCGCGCAGCAGTTCGGCGATCCGGCCCGCGACGGCCATCGCCTCACGCTCGGCGGCGGTGGCCTCGGCGAACGGGTCGTCCTCATCCCCGGCGTCGGCGGGTACCACGATTATCTCGGCCGGATGATCGTCTCCGGGATATGTCAGGCCGTGGCGCAGCATGTGCCGCTCGTCGTAATCAATCTCTCCCAGTTCCTCCGACATTATCAGCCCGAAAATCCCATTTATGGCGTCGATAACGGAGGCGCGGCTACGGAAGTTTTTCGGCAGCGTGATCAGCTTTCCCGCGCCGCCCCGCGCGTACTCCTCGTATTTAGCGCGGAACAGGTCCGGGTTGGCGGAACGGAAGCGGTATATGCTCTGCTTTATATCGCCGACCATGAACCGGTCGCCGCCGGAAACAGCCGCTATAATCGTCTCCTGGACGGCGTTCGCGTCCTGATACTCGTCCATGATGGTCTCGGCGAAGCGCTCGCGCAGGGCAAGCGCCGCCTCGGAAAGGATAGGGCGTTCCGCCGACGAGCCTTCCGCGAGCAGCGCCCGAAGGCACAGATGCTCGAGATCGGAGAAGTCGGCGGCGTTTTTCGCGCGTTTCGCCGCGTCATACGCCGCCGCGAATTCCCGGACGAGCGCCACGAGCGCCGCCGCGTCTTTCGCCGCCAGCGCGACGTGTTCCGCCAGCAGCTCGGGCGGCAGCGACAGCTGAGCCTTATCGCGCAACGCGGCGAACGGCTTCTTTATCTCGTCCTCGCGTATAGACTTGATCCGCTCGCGGAGCTTCAGAACTTCATCCGGATCCTCGGGATCGTTCTTTTTGCGCCGGACTGCGACGCTCAGCGTCTGATAATCGAACCGCGCAGCGCGGCAGAACTCGCCGAAGCCGGAATCAAGCGCGGAAAGCGCCGCTTCGGCGTTCAGCTTGTCCGCGCGGAGCGTTTCGGCGGCCTTCGGGTTTATGCCGGGCGACGCCGACAGCTCGAGCGCCCTGTCCGCCGCCTCGGCAACCCTCGACAGCGTCCGGCGAGCCTGCGACACAAAGAACCCATGCCATTCGGTTCCCTCAAACCCGCCCTCGGCGGCGCGCGCCAGCCATTCGTCCGGGAAAGGCTGGCTGCGCGAGAACTCGTAGATCCGGAGGACGGCGCGGGCGAGGCGCCCGTCGTCTCCCGCCTGGCCGAAGCAGTCGGACAGCCGCCTGATCTCCTCGCCGCCCTCGGCGAAGAGCCACTCAAAGACCTCGGTCATAACCTCGCCTTTAAGCATCTCGGCGCGCGCGGCGTCGAGTACGCCGAAACGCGGATCGACGCCTATAAGATAGAAGTAATCGCGGATAACGGAGCGGCAGAAAGAGTGGATCGTCGCGATAGGTGCCGTATTGATCAGCGCCCTCTGCCGCAGCAGGCGCTCGCTGTACGGGTCGGCGCGCAGTTTATCCTCGACGGCGCGGAGTATACGCGCCTTCATCTCGTTCGCGGCGGCCTCGGTGAAAGTAACGACAAGAAGCCTGTCGATATCGACAGGATCCCTCTCGTCCGTTATGAGCCGTATTACGCGTTCCACCAGCACGGACGTCTTGCCGGAGCCGGCGGCGGAGGAGACCAGTATGTCCCGCCCGCGCGTGTTTATCGCGTCGAGCTGCTCGGCGGTGTAATCGCGGGGCATGTCAGTCCACCTTCTTGAGCTTCGACAGACCCGCCATGAACTTCTTCTCGCCCGCCGCCGGGAATACGACCGTCACCTCGTAGTCAGCCCCGGCGGGAGCGATCGCCGCTACCTCGCCCACGCCGTATTTGAGCGCCCGCACCTTATCGCCGACGGAGAAACCCAGATTGTCGGCGGGAGCGGGGGTGCCCTGCATGATGTAGCTTCTGCCGCCGAACCCCGCGGGCTTGTTCCCGATGGCGATTTTCTGCCGGAACTCGCCTATCTGATGTTTTGCCGGCGGTATTTCGATCTCGTTGTCAAAATCGTCGGTCATCGGGGCGCTCATCTTCTTTCCGTAGACTCGCTTGATAAAGTCGCTCGGTATCTCCTTGAGGAAGCATGACGGCAGGTTATACGTCGTCTGGCCGTTGCGCGAGCGTTCCACCGCCATAGTTAAATATAATTCAGATTTTGCCCTCGTTATGCCTACATAACATAATCGGCGTTCTTCCTCCAGATCTTTAACGTCTCCGCTCGTCTGCGCCCGATATGACGGAAACAGGCCGTCCTCAAACCCGGTGATGAAAACGGCGGGGAATTCCAAGCCCTTCGCCGAGTGCAGCGTCATGAGCGATACGGCGTCCGCTCCGGCCTCATACGCGTCGATGTCCGCGACGAGCGCCACTTCCTCGAGAAACGCCGACAGCAGCGGAGTGTCGGCCGAGCGCTCGAACTCGACGGCCTTGCCTATAAACTCGTCGATATTATCAAGGCGGTCGCGGGCCTCGTCGGTATTCTGGGCCTCAAGCTCGGCGGCGTAACCGGTCATCCCGAGAAGGTGCCGGATGAAATCCGACACGGACAGCTCGTTCGACAGATCGCGCAGCCGGTCCATCATGGCCACGAACGCCAAGATCTTGGAAGCCTTCGCCGGGGAGCCGAGTATCCGCCCGGCGTCCGCGAGAGCGTCGATCAGCGGAACGCCGCTCTCGGCGGCGTATTCCTCCACGCGCTCGAGCGACGCGTCGCCGATCCCGCGCCTGGGCGTGTTGATTATCCGGCGCAGAGACACGCTGTCGGCGGGATTGTAGACGGCGCGCAGATACGCCGCGACGTCGCGGATCTCCTTGCGGTCATAGAAGCGCGTGCCGCCGTAAACGCGGTACGGCACGCCGCGCCGGACGAAGCCGTCCTCGATAGCGCGCGACTGGGAGTTGGTGCGGTACAGCACGGCGAAATCCGCGAATCGCCAGTCCTGCTGGCGGCGATGTTTCTCGATCGTGTCGGCGACGTACTCGGCCTCTTCGCGCTCGTTCGAGCCTTGCCACACCACGACGGGCTGCCCGGCGCCGCCCTCCGACCAGAGGCGTTTGTCCTTCCGGGACGCGTTGCGGCTGATGACAGCGTTCGCCGCCGAGAGGATCGTGCGCGTGGAACGGTAGTTCTGCTCCAGTTTGACTATCTTGGCGTCAGGGTAGTCCTTCTCGAAGTCAAGGATGTTGCGGATATTCGCGCCGCGCCATGCGTAGATCGACTGGTCGTCGTCGCCCACTACGCACAGGTTGCCGTATTTTTTGCTGAGAAGGCGCACCAGGGTATACTGCGCCGTGTTCGTGTCCTGATACTCGTCCACCATTATGTAGCGGAAACGCTCCTGGTGCGCGTTGAGCGCGTCGGGGCGGGACAGGAACAGCTCGACTGTTTTGAAGATGAGGTCGTCAAAATCCAGGGCGTTGTTCTCCTGAAGGCGCTTCTGGTAGAGCGCGTACACCCTGGCGACGACGCCTTCTCGCGCGTTCAACGCGGCGCGCTTCTCGTAGACCTGCGGCGGGACAAGCTCGTCTTTGAGCGCGCTTACCGCGCTCATGACGGAGCGCGGCGGGAACAGCTTGTCGCTGACGTTGAGTTCTTTCAGCGTCCGCTTCATAAGCCGCTCGGAATCGTCCGCGTCATAGATCGTGAACGACTTGTCGTATCCGATCTTCGCGATCTCCCGGCGCAGGATCCGCACGCACAGAGAATGGAACGTGGACACCCAGATCTGGGAGCCCGACGGCGTTAACGCCTCGACGCGCTCCTTCATCTCGCGGGCGGCCTTGTTGGTGAACGTTATGCACAGGATGTTGAACGGGCTTACGCCGAGCTTTATAAGCTGGGCGGCGCGATGGGTTATGACGCGCGTCTTGCCGCTGCCGGCCCCCGCGAGGATGAGCACCGCGCCGTCGGTAGTCTCGGCGGCCTCGCGCTGGGGCGGGTTAAGGGAGTCCAGAAAGTCTTCCATAAAAATCAGTCCTTTTATTTGGTATGCATTGGATGTCATACTATTTCAGCTCAGACGTTGACATTTGTTTTTAAGAAGATAATTTTCGCATCGCATTATCGCTTGACAGAAGTTTGTATCGCATTATCGTTTGAGTGAATTTTGCTTGAACCCGCAAAATTCCATCACACGATAATGCTTCGATTCACGCAAAATCTCTTATTTTGAGGCCAAAGCTCCAAATATCTCGTGATTTCTCACGATTCAACCTTATTTTTCATCAAGCGGGGCGGTTTTGGATCGCGGCCAATAGAAGGGCGGAGATTTCCCGCGCTCTTTGCGGAAAATACTGCCCCGGACGCATGGGAGAGCAGCCGCAAAGCGTCGGCCAGCCCGGCATTGACGGCGCTGCGGCACGGATTTAGCCGCAACGCCTTGGTTCCCCGGTTCTTCTTTTTCATCCTCTGACGCTTATCACAAAACTCACCCTATCACATCTCGCCGTGTAAGACATCTGGCTTCGCTGGCAATCCTTCGCGCGATTTTTATGATAAAGGCAAGGGAATTTTGCGTGACCAAAGCAAAATTTGTCCAAGCGAAAACGCATAGCGCTAAAATGAAAGACGGGAACGGACGGCCGCGCAGTATCCTATCCATGCTTATGGCGTCGGCGCGGGTATTGGCCAGCATACGCAGCTTCGCGTACTCGCCCCGCGGCGGATCGAGTCAAAAAACGTGCCATCTTTGACAAGCCGCACAAAATCCCCGGCGCGTTTTGTGTGGTACGGGTTTACGCCGCCGCCTTGGTATCCGGCTTTTATCAGGCAATTCGACAGCGTTTGCCAATAGCCGCCTGTCAGTTCCATGCCTATTATCACAGCGTCAAATTTCCGCCGCGCAGCTTTACCGCCGCGAACCTCCAATCTTGCCGCAACGCTCTCAAAGCCTTTACGGCTGCTCTGAAACGATACCGTCTTGCCCGGCGTTAGAATTTGCCCCAGGAAGTTTGCGTGAATCGAAGAAATTTCGCGTGACAGAAGTTTGCATCGCATTATCGCGTGGATGAATTTTGCTTGGTTCGAATCATTTTCGCATCGCATTATTGCGTGAACCAAGCAATAATGCTTCAAACCAAGCGAAAATGCGATGCAGACTTCTAAAGCAAATTCAAATCGCCTTCTTGCCGGCTTCGATCCCTCGAAAACCGGTGTAATTAAACCTCGGGCTATAAACACTTAAAAACCCGCTGCCTTACGCCAGCGGGCGCACTTGGACAATCAAACGCATAAACTGACTGGACAATAAGGGACTCGAACCCCTGACTTCATCCACGTCAAGGATGCACTCTACCAACTGAGTTAATTGTCCGACCAGAATATAATTATGTTATCACAGTCCGCCGGAAAAATCAAGGGGTGAATTAAAATTTTTTTCGGTCATCCCGTTTATACGGCGAAAGATAACCGTCATATTAAACCCACCAAAACTCAAGGTTTATCAGCGGTTTTACAGGCGGCGCGCAATCGAAATAGTACAAGCAAGATGAGCGGGCGGATAGGAAGCTTGCTTGCGGCTCGTTAAGTTCAAACAAGGTTACCCTTTCGCTTCCCACCATTCGTTTCAAGGGTGCGATTTGAACGCGCTGCCTTGCCGGGGCGATTCAATCTGTCCTCATGTTTCCTGGCCAAATTTCTGACGCTTTCGTGCTCGTTCCGGTGTGCGCCACTGTAACCTGCTCTCCGTGTTAACATAACGATGTAGAAAAAAATACGGGAAAAAGCTGTATTTCAAGCTAAAACGCTTCCATCGCTCATCGTTATGTGGTATAATAACATAATGATATTG
>JAISCI010000068.1 GCA_031265685.1 Clostridiales bacterium | reverse complement strand
CGGTCACTCTTGCAAATCTGTACGTTTTATGTCATAATAAGCATGGGTGATTCGTCTGAACGCCAAACGCCACTTAATTACGGAAGCCGATTCGCGCGGCGCGGCGCACAAGTCGGGCGTCCGCGCCGGGGACGAGCTGACGGCCATAAACGGCAAGCCGATAGCCGACTTCCTCGACTATCGCTACCTCGCGGCGGACGGGCGCGTAACGCTGTCGCTGACGCGGGACGGCGCGGCGCTCGATATACCGGTCGTAAAGCGCGAATACGAGGATCTTGGTCTGTCGTTCGAGCTGCCGATGATGGATCGGGAACGCGCGTGTCGTAACCGCTGTATGTTCTGTTTTATCGACCAGCTGCCGCGCGGGATGCGCCCGACGCTCTATTTCAAGGATGACGATTTCCGGCTGTCTTTCCTGCACGGCAACTACGTGACGCTGACGAACATGACGGAATCCGACCTCGAGCGCGTGGCGTTCTACCACCTCTCTCCGGTGAACATATCGGCGCACGCGACCGATACGGCGCTTCGGCGCGTACTGCTCGGCAATCCGTCCGCGCCGGATATCATGCCCGCGATACGCCGGTTGGCCGGCGCGGGACTGACGATGAATTTCCAGATCGTGCTGCTGCCCGGTCTCAACGACGGCGCGGCGCTGGACGAATCGATAGACGCTCTGTCCGCGTTCATCCCAAGGGCGAACAGCCTGTCGGTGGTGCCCGTAGGGCTGACGCGCCATAGGGCGGAGCGCGGATTGCCCCCGCTTAAGCCGTTTTCGCCGGAATCCGCCGCGAAGGTGATCGCGCTGACGGACCGCTGGCGCGCGCGGATTCTCCGCGAGAAGGGCGCGGCGTTCGTCTATGCCGCCGACGAGTTCTATCTGAAGGCCGGGATTCCGATCCCTCCATACGAATATTACGGAGATTTCCCTCAGATTGAGAACGGCGTCGGTATGACGGCGGCGTTCGAGAGCGAGTTCGCGGCGGAAGAAGATTGCTTGACGAATTTTGCGGATTCAGGCAAAATTCAGATGTCGCCTGGGATAACATCAAACGTCGGTCAAGACGGCGCGGTATTCGGCGTGGCCACCGGAATGGCGGCGTACCCGTCGATACGCCGGCTGGTCCGGGGTCGCGCGCGCGTCTACGCCGTCCCGAACCGCTTCTTCGGCGAGATGATAACGGTATCCGGCCTGCTGACCGGGCGGGACATAGCGGCGCGTCTCTCGGGCGAACGGCTCGGCGGGCGGATCCTGATCCCACAAAACGCTCTGCGATCCGGAACCGACATCTTCCTCGACGATATGACCGTCGGCGAACTGTCCGCGAGGCTGGGAGTGAGCGTCACGCCCGTGCCGGCGGACGGCGCGGCGTTCGCCAGAGCATTGACGCTAATCTCCGGTTAGCGGAGATTAGTATGACACGGAGGCAGCCATGATTCGCTTGCTTAACAACTCGCTGATAAATAAAATCGCCGCTGGCGA
This sequence comes from Clostridiales bacterium, assembly GCA_031265685.1. Taxonomy (GTDB): domain Bacteria; phylum Bacillota; class Clostridia; order Lachnospirales; family WRAX01; genus JAISCI01. The sequence goes on along the minus strand of JAISCI010000068.1, from coordinate 5,616 downwards.
GGTCGTCGAGCGCCCCGCCAGCGTCGTCAAGGAACTGATTGAGAACGCGATGGATGGCGGCGCGTCGGTCGTGACCGTTGAGATTGAGGACGGCGGGTCGTCGCTGATCCGCGTAACGGACAATGGCCGCGGCATTCCGGCGGATGAGGCGCCGACGGCGATACTCCGGCACGCGACCAGCAAGATCACGGACATCTCCGACCTCGAGAACCTCTCGACGATGGGCTTTCGGGGCGAGGCGCTGGCTTCCGTCGCGGCGGTCTCCCGGCTCACGATCATCACAAAGACGGCGGACGCCTCCGCGGGGACGCGTCTTGAGACCGTCGCCGGGGAGATCGTATCAAAGAAGGCGGTAGGCTGCGCGGACGGCACCACGGTTATCGTGCGGGACTTGTTTCATAATACGCCCGTCCGCCGGAAGTTTCTCAAAAAGCCGTCCGTCGAAACCGGATATATTGAGGATATGGCGCGGCGGCTTGCGCTCGGTATGCCCCACATCGCGTTCCGGCTGATTGTATCCGGCAGCCACGCCGTTCGGACGAGCGGATCGGGGCTGCGCGCCGCGATAGCCGCCGTATACGGCGCGTCGGTGTCCGGCAAGCTCGTAGAGGTCGCCGCCGAGAAAAACGGAATGACGCTCACGGGGTTCGCCGGCAAGCCGGAGATCGCGAAACCCAGCCGTCAGCAGGAAAACTTTTTCATAGCCGGCAGATACATAAAGAGCAGGCTGGCGAGCGCCGCCGTAGCGGAAGGTTACGGCACGCGGCTGATGGTCGGGCGGTTCCCCATGTTCGCGCTTAACCTGACGGCGGCGCCTGGCGCGGTCGATATAAACGTTCATCCGGGCAAGCTCGAGGCGCGGTTCGAGGACGAAGCGGGCGTGGCGGCGTTCATCGCCGGCGCGGTCGAAAAGGCGCTCGGCGGCGTCAAGATTGTACCGGCGGCGGTCGTTAAGCCGAAGCCCAAATCCGAGAGTCCAGCCGCGGAATTGACGAAGGAATTAACAATTATAGATATAAATAAAAAAATTTTGTCAGAACGGCGGGAAATTGAAACAAAACCGTTGCAAACCGCCCGTACGTTGCTGTATAATGAGACGATGGCAGGAGGATTGCGCTTCCGTGAGGAGGTAATTTCGCGTGAACCAAGCGAAATTCATGAGGTGATCTACAAACCGGCGCCGATATATCCGGAGCCGGAACCAGATATGGAGCTGGAGGACGCGGAAGGCGTTTTCCGCGATTTTACGATAGTTGGACAAGTTTTTGGGACATATTGGATCATTGAGCGCGGCGATTCGCTCTATCTCATAGACCAGCACGCCGCGCACGAAAAGATATTATACGACGAACTGACGGCTTCGGCAAACGCCGGGAAGACCGTGTCGCAACGGCTGCTCGCGCCCGTGCCTCTTGAGCTTGCCCCGCCGGAGGTTTCCGCGCTTACCCAGCACCGCGAGCCGCTGGAGCGGTTCGGCTACGGATTCGAGCGCGCGGCATGGCGCGTGTCGGTTACGGACGTGCCGTTCGTGTTCGGTAACGCGCTCAGCCCGGAATCGCTGGCCGAGATAGCCGCGGCGCTTACCGAGCCGGGCGCTTCCGTGCGCGGCGCGGTCGATTATAATCACGCGCTCATAGCGATGGCGGCCTGCAAAGCGGCGATAAAAGGGGACAGCCGTATAAGCCGAGAGGAAGCCGAGGCGCTGATCACCCGGCTGTCGCGGCTGTCGAACCCGTTCAACTGCCCCCACGGACGTCCGACCGCTATTGAGCTGACAAAGCGCGACGTCGAGAAAATGTTCAAGAGGATCGTGTAGTGGAGAAGATAATCATAATCGCGGGGCCGACGGCTGCGGGCAAGACCGCGGCCGCGGCCGCGCTGGCGCTGGCCGTCGGCGGAGAAGTCGTGTCGGCGGATTCGATGCAAATTTACAAGTATATGGATATAGGCACGGCGAAGCCGACAGAATCCGAAAAGCGCGGCGTCCCGCATCATCTCGTTAATGAGCTGTTCCCCGACGAGGAGTATTCGGCGGCGGCGTTCCGACGGATGGCAGACGTGCGTATCCGGGAAATAATCGCGCGGGACAGGGTTCCGATCGTCGCGGGCGGCTCGGGGTTCTACATCCGGGCGTTGCTGTCCGGCGAGGGTTTTGAGGACGGCGCGGGCGCGGACGGCGCTCTTCGGGAGGCTTTCGCGGAGACGGCGCGGGAGAGGGGCGCGGGGTACCTTCACGCGTTGCTGGCCGAAGCCGATCCAAACGCGGCGGCGGCAATCCACCCGAACAACGTAAAGCGGGTTATTCGCGCGCTGGAGTACAACGCCGCGACGGGCGGCACGATCTCCGGTCGCGGCGCGGCGCAGCTGTCCGCCCCGCCCGCCTATGACGCGTCGGTGTTCATCCTCGCGATGGACCGGGCGGCGCTGTACGCCCGTGTTGACGCCCGCGTGGATAGGATGTTCGCGGCCGGGCTTGTCGGAGAGGTGCGTGGACTGCTCGCCATGGGGTATAGCAGACGGCTTGTGTCCATGCAGGGTCTGGGGTACAAGGAGACCGCCGCCCATATCGAGGACGGCCTGACCGAGGCCGAGGCGAGGGAATTGATCAAATTGCGCACGCGCCGTTTCGCTAAGCGCCAGATAACGTGGTTCAGCCGGCAGCTCGCGGGAGAGGTGATCGACGCGGAGGCTTTCGGAGGCGCGGACGGTATCGCCGAACATATTTTACAGATTACGCGAACCAATATATAATAATATTATAAATAGAAGGGGTTTTCGCAATGAACAAGGCGGCAAATTTGCAGGACCTGTTACTTAACCAGGCGCGGAAGGACAACATCCCCGTGACCGTATTCCTGACCAGCGGATTCCAGATGAAGGGGATGCTGCGCGGGTTCGACGCTTATGTCATCATGCTGGATACCGACGGGAAACAGCAAATGATCTATAAGCACGCGATCTCGACGATCGTGCCTTTCAGGACGATAAAACTCAGCGTGGGCGCCGAGGCTGAATGAGCGGCGATCTCGCCGGGGAATTCTGGGCGGGTTTCGGTGTAACGGACGAAGCGATCCGCCTGGCCGAAGCCGCCGAGGAGCGTCTCGAGGAGCGTTTCCGCGAGATTGACGGGGTCGCGTGGCACAATCAGAACAAAACGCTGGCGGCCATGCGGGCGGAGCGTATCTCCGAGGGGCATTTCGGGTACGCATCCGGCTACGGTTACGGCGACGATGGCCGCGACGCGCTGGAGCGGGTTTTCGCTCGGGTTTTCGGCGCGGAATCGGCTCTGGCCAGGGCGCAGATAATCTCCGGCACGCACGCGCTGACGGTTGCGCTCGGCGGTCTGCTTCTCCCCGGCGACGGGCTTTTGTCGGCGTTCGGAGCGCCTTACGACACGCTGCTCGGCGTTATCGGCGTACGTCCGCGCCGGGGTTCGCTCGCGGAGCGCGGCGTGACATACCGCCAAGTCGAGCCGCTGGCGGACGGCGCGCCGGACTATCCGTCGATAGCTTCCGCGATAACGCCGAAAACGCGCGTCGTCCTGATACAGCGTTCCCGCGGGTACAGCCTTCGGCGGACGCTGACGGTTGCGGAGATCGGGCGGATTATCGCGTGTGTTAAGTCCGTTTCGCCGTACGCCGTCTGCGTCGTTGATAACTGCTACGGAGAGTTCACCGAGCGCGGTGAGCCATGCGACGCCGGCGCCGATCTCAGCGTCGGGTCGCTCATAAAAAATCCCGGCGGGTGTCTCGCGCCGGTGGGCGGGTACATCGCCGGTAAGACTGAATATGTGGAGCGCGTAGCCTGCGTGCTGACCGCCCCGGGCCTTGGCGCGGAGGTCGGCCCCTCGCTGGGCATGACGCGACTGTTCGCGCAAGGACTATTCGCGGCGCCTTCCGTAACGGCGGGATGCCTCAAGGGGGCGGCGTTGGCGGCTGAAGTGTTCGCGCGGCTTGGCTACGGGGTTTCGCCCGGTCCGCTCGATACGCGGTCGGATATAGTACAAACCATCGTGCTTGGCAATCCGGGCAAGCTTACCGCCTTTTGCCGAGCGATTCAGGCGGCGTCGCCAGTCGGCGGGGACGCCGCGCCGGAGCCATGGCCGATGCCGGGCTATGACTGCGACATTATCATGGCCGCCGGGGGCTTCGTCTCTGGATCGTCGGCGGAGCTTTCGGCGGATGCGCCTGTCAGGGAACCGTATGCAGTATATTTGCAGGGCGGGATGAGTTACTACCATATTAAGACGGGGGTTCTTGCGGCCGCCTGCGCCGTTGGGCGGCGCTAACCCGTCTGTTTTTTCGCGCATTCGCCGCAAAGCGAGCAGCAACGGCACACCGGCTGTATTTCTGTGAAACGACAGCAAGCCATCTTCTTGATTGTTGTTATCTTCATGGGCGCGTAATAGCGATAATCGTTTTCCGAGCCGTTCCCCCGCGCGGCAGGGGAGAATATGCCCTTCCGGGACGCAGGTCGCAAGCAGCAAAATCACCCTTGCCCCGGCCTTGTCCATCTCCCGGATTGCCTTTATAAGCCCGTCGCGGCAGCCAAACACCACTTCTTTGCCGTCCAATACATAAACCCAATGGAAGCCCTCGTCCGCGTAAGGGAATGACAGCGGCACATTGCGGCTGTAATAACCGCATTCCGCTGTTCCGATGACCAATGTGGATATGCCGCGAATCCGCGAGCCGACAGACAAGGCCGTGTGCATGGGGAGGTTTCCCGGAAACGCCGCGGGCGTCAGCTGGCGTATGGAACTCATGCTTTTAACCGCGAAGCGGCATTTCAGATGTTTGATATTGCTCATATGTTTGCATCCTCCAACAGGAGCGCCGCCAACTCCCTGTAATTTGCCGCCATATCGCTGCCGGGAAACATCTCGACAACTGTTTTTCCTTGTCGCTCCGCTTGCTGTACGTGCGTATCCCGCGCGCCACTGTCGTGAACATCGGCGCGGGACTCGACACGACATTTTCGCGCGTGGACAACGGACAAATCCGCTGGTATAACCTCGATCTGCCGGACGCCGCGGCTTTTCGACAAACGCTGATCCCCAACTCGGAGCGTGAAATCGGTATCGCAAAGTCATTTTTCGATACGTCCTGGTTTGACGATGTGGCGTTTAATGAAAGCGATGGCATCATCTTCATCTCAGCCGGGGTGTTCTACTACTTTCGCGAGGAAGAACTCAAGAGCGTCGTCGCGGAGATAGCTCGCCGGTTTCCCGGCGGGGAACTGTATTTTGACGCGGAATCAAAGAGCGCGGTGGCGAAATCGAACAGCGTGGTCAAAAAAACCGGCAACAAAAACGCGTTGATGTATTTCTATGTAAACGACGCGAAATCGCTTGAATCGTGGTCGCCGATGATACGGCTCGTTTCCTGTGAACCGTTTTTCAAAGGCATTCCGAAGAAAAAGAGTTGGTCGCCGGGCGCGCGGCTGTTTATGTCTTTGGCCGATATCCTCGGTATGATGAAGATTGTATGCCTGCGATTTACATTGCTTGACAATGTACACACAAAAAAATCAAGCAAAGGGAGCTGCCTACACCAACAAAACGCCGCCTTACGGACAAAGGGCGGCGTTTTTTGTTAAGGTGCGGATACTCCGCTT
>JAISCI010000108.1 GCA_031265685.1 Clostridiales bacterium | reverse complement strand
ATATAATCTGAATCCGCCACTAGCAAAATGAAGAGCCCTAAATATAGCTCTTTATTTTGCTAGTGGCGGATTTTTCAATTATATTGGGTGGAGGATTTTTCGCTTGACATTTACAGGCGCCAGTTTTGCTGACGGCGCGCGCGCGGCGGAAGCTCTCTCGGGTTGGGGTAGACCCGTGGGAGTTTTCGTGTGTGATTTAGGTCACAGCCCTCAGTTTTCTCAAGCGTCCGAGGTGTTAAAAACAAATGGGACGCAGAACAGCAATGGTAAATAAGATTAATTCTCACCGTCATTACTATTTTTTTCTGTCTTTACGGTCGTGCTAATGAGGCGTGAGCGGACAAGCCCGCGCCTCACCACAGAGCCGCTAAGCGAATAAGGAGAATGTGAAAATGAACAACTGGAAAGATGAAATCTCCGCAAACCGCCAAGCGGATTCAAACCACTCAAGCCTTTAGTAGCCCTCGTTAATCACTTTCCACGTTCCGCCGCGTTCTTCGTTAGGACAATAGTTCTCGGCTGATCGTTTTCGGATATTGCCACTTCAAACGCAAGCACAATGTCTTTCCTTTTTTCTTCGGATGCATAATCCGCATATCTCGCCGGATTCTCTATCCTCACAATTTCTATGCCGCGATTTTTGAAAGCATCCGTGCCGTTGTATCCTTTCCGGCAGATCCGCAACAATGCGCCGCCCGTTGAAAATCGCCAACGATATGAACATGGCCGGGCGTTGTTCCTTGATCACTTCCTCAATCCTGCGTCCTCCATTGTCAGCGGATCGTATTCCCCGTTCTCGGACGATTCATCTATGAGCATGATATTCTTAAGATCGGCGCTAAGTTTATCAAGGCGCGGGCGCACTGACGTACTATAGCCGTTCTCGCGGGTCTGATAAACTACCTTTTCGGGTTTGCGCTCCTGACTAAGGTGATTTTTCTTGAACCACGCAAAATCCATTCCTATGTCAAGAAACGGGTTTGTGTCCACGTGGTCCAGCGGCTTGCCCCTTGAGACGAGCGCGGCTAAGAATAAAACGATCCATGTTTCACCATTACCCTGCTCGCCGCAAACGATCGTTAGCCCGGTGCGGGCGGTATACGGATAGAACAAATAATTGACAAGTTCCGGCTTGATATCCGACATGCGCATAACGCGCGCTTCGCCGTCCGTGAAGGTGATTTTGCGGGAATCAATCAAAATCCGTCGGACTTATATCCGTCCGAAGTCGGCACGGCTGTAAACCATCGTTCGTGAGACGCGTTACGCTTGGCTCGCTCCGCCCAAGCCCCTCCGGCTTCTTCAGCGCGTGGAAGAAGTCCGTAACGTCGCTTTTTATCCGGCATATCAGGCCATTCGTCCTTAAGGTTGATTATCCGGACGCTTTTAGCCTTGCCAGGCGCGTCGTTATCTGGTACAATTACACATCAGTGCTAATGAGGTAGTCCGAATGGTGATCACGCATTTTCCCGCGCCCATCGGGTTGACGGAATTTTGCGTGACAGAAGTTCGCGTGGTTCAAAGCATTTTCGCGTGGCAGAATTTCGCATCGCATTATCGTTTGAATCACACGATAATGCTTCGAATCATGCGAAATTCATACAAGCGAAAATGCGATGCGAACTTCGCCCAAGCAAAATTCCCAAGCGCGAAATCGTTTACGACAACATGCGCAATGTGGTGTCGAAATTTATCGGGAAAAGCGAGAAGGCTCTCAACGGGAAACTGGTAAGCATGGCGAACTACTGCGGTTTTCAAATAAACGTGACCAAGGCTTCGCGCGGTTCGGAATTTTGTGTGACAGAATTTTGCATCGCATTTTCGCTTGAACGAATTTTGCTTGAACCACGCAAAATTCAACCACGCGAAAATGCTTCGAACCAAGCAAACTTCTGTCACGCGAAAATGCGATGCAAACTTCGTCCATGCGAGATTCCTAGGCGCGAATCACCTTCCTGTTTCCAGGGCAATGAAAGCGGGTGATTTTTCGCTTGACATATACAACGCAAATTTCTTAGGCTCGGACCGAAAAATACTCGGTGTCATTTAGAATGGAATTAGGGCGTGTTTGAAAACTAGCCCCGGCAGATTCGCGAGATGATTTTTCGATAATCAAGGAACTAAAAATAGACGCGCAGCAACGCTACGCTAGACTTTTAGTGACACAGAGCAGCGGAAAATCAGTCACAAAAATGTCGCGGCCAGTTTTCAAACACGCCCTGGTACAGCTCAAAAAGCGCTGGCGTCTTTCATTTTTTCGGATACCCCGCATATAGATATAGATAGCGGAACATTTTGCTTCTATGGGGGATTCCTGATGCCGCTGCCGCGGAAAGTTCTTGCCGGATACTGGTTCAGATGGGCGCCGTTCCTGGATCCGGCGAACGTCCCCGACGCGTATGACGTCGTAATTGTCGCTTTCATGGAACCGGACGAAACGGGTATGCCGCGCCTGTCGCCATACGGCCTCACCGATCCCGAACTGCGCGAGACTGTCGCTCTTTGGAAAGCACGGGGGAAAACGGCGCTCGTCTCCATCGGCGGGGCTACGGGGCACGTATGGGTTACGGAGACCCGGCGCGGCGAGCTGCTCGCGGAGATGAACCGCGTTGTTGACGCGTACGGTTTCGACGGCGCGGACATTGACTTGGAAGGCGCGTCCATACACAACGCCGGCAACTCCCGCGTTATCCCGTCCGTGCTGCGCGACCTGCGCGAGGCGCGCGACGGGTTCGTCGTCACGCTCGCGCCCGAATTCAGTTCTCTTCGCGGGGAAAACGCGGCATACGGCGAGATACTCCGGGAACTCGGCGATTCTTACGACATGGTATGGCCGCAGCTCTACAACCAGGGCGAGGACGGCATTTGGGCGCTGGCGCCCGGCTTGTTTCTTCAGCAGAACAGTGACGAGCAGAAGGAAGATTTTATATACACCGTGATGCGCTCGATCATACGGGGAGACAACGGCTATATTCGGATACCCCCGGACAAATTGGCAGTCGGGCTGCCCGCTTCGCCCATAGCCGCGCTGGACGGTTACGCCGCCGATCCATCCGCCGTGATAAACGCGCTTGGCCGGCTTGAGCGCGAAGGGACTCCAATTCGCGGACTCATGACATGGTCGATCAATCAGGACTCGGCGAATGGGTTCGCTTTCGCGGAGTCATACGCGGAATAGCTCGCGGAGGGCGCCGGCGCCCTCCGCGAGCTGTTTTTATACTGATATGAATTAGAAGAAACTCAACTGACGGCTCTCGCTCAATCCGTCCAGAACCCCAAACTCTTTCAACGTCCGCGCGACGGGCTTCGGCACCTTCGCCCGTTCCCGTAAATCCTCCACCGAGATAAACTCCCCGTTTCCGCGCTCGGCTACTATGGCCTCGGCTACGGATCCACCCAGTCCCGGTATCGAGCAGAGCGGCGGCAACAGTTTCCCATCCAGCACGGCGAAACGCGACGCGCCTGACCGATACAGATCGAGCGGGGCGAAGTTGATCCCGCGCGCGTACATCTCCACAATAAGCTCCAGAGTCACGGCCATGCTCTGCTGGTTGGCCGTCGCGTCCTTGCCGAGCGCCGCGATCCGCGCCTGCTCGGCCTTCGCGGCGGCCATTCCCCGGCACATAGTCTCGTAGTTGAACGAATCCGAGCGGACCGAGAACGCCGCCGCGTAGAACGCCGCCGGATAATGTATCTTGAAATATCCGATTCTCACTGTCATCATTACGTATGCCACCGCGTGTCCCTTGGGGAACATGTACTTTATCTTGCGGCAGCTCTCGATGTACCATTCCGGCACGCCGCTTTCGCGCATCATCTCCGCGTCGGAATCGTTCAGCCCCTTGCCCTTGCGCACGCTTTCCATAATCTTGAACGCGCGGAGTTTCTCGACACCCTTGCCGATCAGATATACCATAATATCGTCGCGCGTAGGGATCACCTCGGCAAGCGTCGCCGTGCCCGCTTTGATAAGCTCCTGCGCGTTGCCGTTCCAGACGTCGGTGCCGTGCGACAGTCCGGAGATACGCACAAGCTCCGAGAAAACCTTCGGCTTCGTCTCCGCGAGCATCCGCCGCACAAACGCCGTGCCGAACTCGGGCAGACCGAGCGTACCCGTGTCGCAGCCGATCGCGCCCGCGTCCGCGCCCAAGGCCGACGTACCCGTGAACAGGCTCATCACGTCCTTGCCGCCGAGGTCAACCGTCCTGGGATCGACCCCCGTCATATCGTGCAGCATCCGTATGATCGTCGGCACGTCGTGCCCAAGCAGGTCGAGCTTGAGCAGGCGCCCGCTTATCGAGTGATAGTCGAAATGCGTCGTCGTGACGTCGGACTTGACGTCGTCGGCGGGGCGGCTTATCGGGCAGAAATTGTAAATGCTCTGGTCGCTCGGCACTATCATCAGGCCGCCCGGGTGCTGTCCGGTCGTCTTTTTTATACCCGTGCAGCCCGCGGCCAGCCGGTTGATCTCCGCGCCGCGCTTCTTTATTCCGCGCTCCTCCAGGTATTTGCGGACGTAGCCGTAGGCGGTCTTGTCAGCCAGCGTGCCGATCGTACCGGCCTTGAACACGTAGCCTTTGCCGAACAACTCCTCGGTATACGCGTGTGCCTTGGCTTGGTACTCGCCGGAAAAATTGAGGTCGATATCCGGCTCCTTGTCGCCGTCGAAGCCCAAGAACGTCTCGAACGGTATGTCGTGGCCGTCCTTGGCGAGCTTCGCGCCGCAGACGGGGCAGTCTCGGTCCGGCATATCGCAGCCGCTCGCCCCGGCGAACGCGCGGGTCTCGGGCGAATCGAAGTCGGAATATTTGCAATTCGGGCACAGATAGTGCGGCGGCAGGGGATTGACCTCCGTTATACCCGCCATTGTCGCCGCGAACGACGATCCGACCGATCCGCGCGAGCCGACAAGGTAGCCTTCGGACTCGGACTTGGACACCAATTTTTGCGCGATTATGTACATAACGGAGAAGCCGTTCTTAATAATCGACGTAAGCTCCCGCTCAAGCCGGCCGCGGGGGACGGGCGGCAGGGGATCGCCGTAAAGCTCCTTGGCGCGGGCTTCGGCCAGCCGGCGGATCTCGTCCTCCGCCCCCTGTATCTTCGGCGGGAAAGTCTCGTCCGGGATCGGCTTCACGTCCCCGATCATATCGGCCACGGCGTTTGTGTTCGTAACGACGACCTCGTAGGCCTTCGCCTCGCCGAGATAGGCGAACTCCGCCAGCATCTCGTCCGTCGTGCGCATGTAGAGCGGGTTGGGGTAATCGGCGTCCTTATAGCCGATGCCCGCGAGGATTATGCGGCGGAAAATCTCGTCCTCCGGCTCCAGAAAATGGGCGTCGCTCGTCGCGACGACAGGCTTGCCGAACCGCTCGCCCAAGTCGCATATTTTGCGGTTTATCCCGCGAAGCGCTTCCTCGTCCGCCACCGATCCGTCCCGGATCAGGAACGCGTTGTTCGAGAGCGGCTGGATCTCGTAATAATCGTAAAACGCCGCCAACTCGTCGATATACTGCCGCGGCTTGGCGGACAGCACCGCTTGGTATATCTCGCCTGCCTCGCACGCTCCGCCGATGATCAGTCCCTCGCGCAGACGCGTGAACAGACTTTTTGGGATACGCGGGCGCTTGCGGAAATGATTGATGTGCGACTCCGATACAAGCTCGTACAGGTTCCGCAGACCAGTCTGGTTTTTGACCAGTATCACGGCGTGGTACGTCCGCTGGCCCTGCCCGGCGCTGACGGAACCGTAGCGCGAGTTGATGTCCGCGAGCCGCGTTATTCCGTCGGCTTCCACCATCTCCGACATTTTGAGGAATACGCGCGCCGTGGCGGCCGCGTCGTCCTCCGCGCGGTGGTGATGCTCAAGCTTCACGCCGAAATGTTCCGTCAGGTCGTCGAGCTTATGGTGCGGCATTTCGGGCAGCAGCGCCCGCGACAGCTCGACCGTGCAGAGTACCGCGTTGTCGAGCGACCGCCCGAGCTTCGCGGCTTGGTGAGCGACAAAGCCGGTGTCGAATTCGGCGTTGTGCGCCACCAAAAACGCGTCGCCGCAGAATTCCAAAAACTCCGACAATACATCCTCGATGCGCGGCTTCCCGGCCAAGTCGCCGTCCGTTATGCCCGTCAGCTCGACTATGCGCTGGGGCAGGCGGTAGCCCGGGTCGATCAGCCGCCCGAACCGCGCTGTTTCCTCGCCGCCGCGTATCTTGACGGCGCCGATCTCGATTATGTCGCACAGCTCGCGCTTCAGACCCGTCGTCTCGATATCGAACACGACGCACTCATCATGGAGCGTCTTATCGCCTGCGCCGCGCACTATGCCCGACGAGTCGTCGATGAGGTAAGCCTCAATGCCGTAGATCATCTTGATCCCGGCTTTTTTCGCCGCGGACATGGCGTCCGGGAAGGCCTGCGCCACGCCGTGATCGGTGACGGCAATAGACCTGTGCCCCCACTCCTTCGCTGCGCGGATGAAGTCGCCGATGGGGCGCGTCGCGTCCATTTTGGACATATTTGTATGCAGGTGCAGCTCTACGCGCTTTTCAGGCGCGGTGTCGCGGCGTTTTTCGGCGGCGGTCTCGGCGCGGGCGATCCTCGCCGGCATGACGACGACTTCCTTCATGTACTCGTCGTAGACGGCGGTCCCCGAGACGGTGACGGCGTTTCCCTTTTTAAGCAAGTCCGCGAACGTATCCCGATACGTCGGCGGGTCGGTAAAAAATTTACAAGTAACGGAATCCGCGCCGTCGGTCATATCAAAGACGGCGATCGTCTTGCCCGTCCGCGTTTCCTTCGCCTCGGACGCGAAGATTACGCCCGTCGCGACCACGGCTTCCCCGTCGCTTAGCTCGTCGCTCAGATCAATGGGCCTGCCGGGGATATCCGCGGCGACGGACGTTTTTTTGCGCCCGCCGCGTTTGCCCGCGGGGGACGGCGCTTGCGCCGGAAACGGGGACGGTTCCGGAGACGGAGGCGGGGGTATGTCCGGGAGCGTGAGCTTTGGAGGCGGGGACAGTTCGCCTTTCGCGCCGGGTTCCTCGAACCTCACGGAGAGGTTAATCCCAAGGCGCTCGCTGATCAGCGTTTCCATCGCGCGGTCAATACGCCGCGCGTGCAGGAAGAACGCGCCGCCCGCCGCCACCGCGACGCTAAGGCGCTCGCCGTCCACGCTCCAGCGCGCGCGCGAAAGTATCTCGCCCGAAAGCGGGCTACTCCCGCCGATTCCGCCGACCATGCTCCGCCAGTACGCGCGCAGACGCTCGCTCACGCCGCCGGGCAGGTTGAGCCGGCACGACACACCGCATTCGTCGAAGCTGTGCGCCCGAATCAGCGCCTCGCGCAGGCCCGCAATCGAACGCTCGTCGAGCACGCGGTCGGATTCGATCGACACTTTTGCGCTGTTGCGCTCACGGCTTAAGGATATGTCCGTCACGACCGCGCGAGCGAGCTGCCGCGACAGTTCGCCCGGCATCGGGAAGTTCGCGAAGGCTTCCCCGAAGGGCTGGGGTTCAGTCAAGGGCTTCCCTCCTTATCGCGGCCGCGGCGCTGTCGAATTCGGCCTTCGCCTTGCGCGCGCCGAAACCCTCGCCGATCTTCGCCGTAACGCTGCCGAACGGCGTTTCGGCGGTCTCGAACCGCCGGTCAAGGATCATCCGGTCATACGCGCGAAGGCGCGCGCCGAACGTCGTGGTGTGCGCCAGCATCGCCCGAGCGACGGCGTCGGCGTCCCCGGGCCTTGTCAGGGCGGTTATCATGAACGCCGGACGGGACTTCTTCATATATATAGGCGCCGTCCAGACGTCGAGCGCGCCGGACTCCCACAGGCGCTCCGACGCGAAAGCGACGGCCTCGCCCGTCATATCGTCAACATTGCAGCTTATCTCCATGACCGAATCGCGCGAGCCGCTCTCGGCCTCGCCCAAAAACACGCGGACGGCGTTCGCTCGCGGATAGTCCCTCGAACCCAGCCCAATGCCCGCCGCGCTGACGGCCATAGCGGGCATATTGCCGAAACCATCCGCGAAATGCCGGATAAGCGCCGCGCCCGTAGGCGTGGTAAGCTCGCCTTCCACCTCCCCGGCGTAGATCGGCACTCCCATGAGCAGGCTCGCCGTAGCGGGTGCGGGAACCGGCAACGCCCCGTGAGCGGCGCTGACCGTCCCGAATCCCACGGCCACGGGCGATACGACGATCCGATCCGGCGCTATGGCGCGAATCAGCGCGGACGCGTTGGCGGCGTCGGCTATGGCGTCCATCGCGCCCAGTTCGTGCAGATGAACCTCGTGGACGGGTACTCCGTGGGCGGCGGCTTCCGCTTCCGCGATCGACGCGTAAATCTCGCGGACGTCCGCCAGAACGCGCTCAGGCGCTTCGATCGCCACGATCCGCCGCGCGATCTCCTCGGGCGGCACGTGGCGGTGGTGATGATGTCCGTCCTCGCTCTCGCCGTTTACGGAGACTTCCGCGAAAAGCCCGGCCAGCCCCCGCCTTTCACCGGCGGCGAATCGGGTCTCGACGCCCGCGATCTTCGGCAGAAACCGCCCCGGTTCCTCGATAAGCCCGGCCAGCGCCGCCGTCAGCATATCCCCGGCCGCGCCCATCGCGCATTCTATATAGAGTATCTTCATCTTATATCAGTCCGATCCTGTTTATCATGTTGGCGGTATACCCAGCCCCAAACCCATTATCGATGTTAACGACGGTGACGCCCGACGCGCATGAGTTGAGCATCGACAGCAGCGCCGACAGTCCGCCAAAGTTCGCGCCGTACCCCACCGAAGTCGGCACGGCGACGACCGGGCAGCTCACCAGGCCGCCGACGACGGAAGCCAGCGCGCCCTCCATCCCCGCGACGGCGACGACCGCGCGCGCCGAGAGCAGCGTATCCAGCCGCGCCAGCAACCGGTGCAACCCCGCCACGCCCACGTCGTACACGCGCGTGACGCGGCTGCCCAGCAGTTCCGCCGTGACGGCGGCTTCCTCCGCGACGGGCATATCGCTGGTCCCGCCGGACACGACAACCACATGGCCGGCGGGTTCTCGCCCCGTCCGCGCCGCCGAGCCTATTCGCGCCTCGGGATAGTACGTGAAGCCGGGCAGATCCGCCAGCGCCCCGGCTTTCTCCGCCGAAAGCCCCGTTATGATTATATCGCCATCGCCCGCCCGCGCCATCTCGCGGACTATCCCGGCAATCCGTTCCGCTGTCTTGCCTCTTCCATATATTACCTCGCCCGCACCTTGGCGTATGCCTCGGTGATGATCCACGGCGGCGTACCCCAAGTCGCGGTAGCCGTCGAACGGCGCCGAGCCGAGCCGAGCGAGCATCTCCGCCGGGGAAACCCGCCCATCCCGCACGCCCTCGAGCAGTTTCAGGCATTCGTCCCTATCCACCATATCACCTATATCTCTATAATACTAATTCCATTTGGATTGGTGGATAAAAATTTTTCAAGCGTCGCGCGTTCGCGCGGCTCGGAAGTTTGCGTGAACCAAGCAAACTTCCATGGCGCGAACTGAAAAATTTTTATCCGTCTTTTAGAATGGGATTAGTATAAATTCGGGAATCATCCGGCGGAACACGCAGATTTTATCGAATCCCGCGCCGCGGACCGCGCGCTCGGCGGCGTCGAAGTCCGCCGCCACGTCTCGCGAGCGGTGTGCGTCCGACCCGACCGTCAGTATCTCGCCGCCGAGCCGTTTATACGCCGACAGTATCTCCGGCTGAGGGTAGACGCCGCCCAAGCCGTACCGGAATCCGGACGTGTTGACCTCCAGCCCCTTGCCCGAATCGATCAGGAAGCGGAGAACCGCGTCCGTCTCGGCCTTGAACTCGGAATACCGCAGACTCGGGTCGGGGTACGGCCCGTAGCGTGAAATGTAATCCAGATGCCCCGCGACGGAAAACGCCGGGCACGCGCGGAAACTCCGCAGCGCGTAGTCGAGGTATTCGGCGTAGGCTTCGCGCTTATCGCGTCGCCAGAGCGCGGAATCCCGGTGCAGCTCCCCGCCGTAATAATCGTGGATCGAGCCGATAATGAAATCAAACGGGTACGCCTGAGCGAACCTCGCTATCTCCGCGGCTATCTCCGCGCCCGGACCCAGCCCGATCTCCGCGCCGAACGCCGCGCGGACGCCGGGGAACTCCGCCGCGACGCGCCGAAACTCTCGCCCGTACGCGCCGTAGTCTATCTGATACGGGTACGGCTCGGCGGGATACATGTAGTCCACATGGTCGGTTATGGCAATCTCGCGCAGACCCCTGGCCTTCGCCGCGCGGAACTGTTCCTCCATAGAGCATTCCGCGTCCGACGAGTACGACGTGTGGATATGGCAGTCGAATGGAATCATTTTACTTCCCTCATTCTGGCGAAGTGGAACAGGTACTGCTGGGCGTATCCGGCCAGATTCCCCCATTTTTCCTCGGCGAAACGCCGGATATCCGCCAACGGCACGTCCGCGCCGCCGAAATAGAGAATACGCGTCGCCCGCCCGATCCAGACGTCCACGGGATAGCGCCCGCGCCGCCCGAATCCGAACAGCATGACACAGTTCGCGACCTTCTCGCCGACGCCGCGCAGCGACATAAGCTCACGCTGAAGCTCCGCGTCGGGCAGCTCTCCCAGCGCGTCCAGATCGACGCCGGAACGCGCCGCCGACAGGATGTAATCGGCGCGGAACCCCGCCCGGCATTCCATCAACGAAGGCGCGTCCGCCGCCGCGAGCGCCCCGCGCGTTGGAAAAGCGCGCAGCGCGGGATTCTCCGGCATGGTCGCGCCGTATTTGCCGCATATGTTCTCAATGACGCGCCTTATCTGCGGGATACGGTTGTTCTGGGAGATTATGAAAGAAATGAGCGTCTCCCAAGGGTCCTGGCGCAGCAGCCGAATCCCCGGCGCGAACGCGATAGCTTCCTCCATCACGGGGTCGCCGCGCGAAAGCTCGTCCTTGACGGCGCCGTAATCCGTGGCCAAATCAAAGTAATCCCGCCAGAACGGGTCGGGCGAAGCTATGGCGGCTCCGGCGCCGTCCTGCCGGGCGAGCGTGGCGCGGTCGCCCGCTGCTACAAGGTATTCCTCCGGCGCGGTCTTCCAGAACCGGAAACACTGTCCGCACAGCAATGTCTGTTCCAGATCAAAATCATTCTGCATAGGTCGCCTCCTCTGTTACGCCGGGCGCGGGCGTAACGGCCGCCGATGGTATCATCGCCGCGTTGAAGTCCGGTAATAAGCCGTTTATAGTCATGGCCGCGCCGGCGTTGACGTCGAAACCGTCCGCCGACAGGGCGTAGCCGTCGTCCGTGATTTCCAGGACGAAGCTTTCTATCGCGCCGTCCGGTCCGGATATTGCCGCCAAGACGTACTTGTCGTCCCGCGCGACGTAGAGCGGGGCGTACCCCGACGGATCCGGCGCGAGATAACCGTAATCCGCTATGGCCGATATTATCGCGGAAGCGTCCGCGGGGCGCGTTATCTGCCCGTGATCCCACGAGAACGACGCCAGCAACGCGTTGAGGCTCTCCCTGTATAATATTCCGCGAATATCTCCGGAAAGATACGCCATGTGTCCGTACTCGCCAGACTCGGCGACGACGATAAGTTTGAGTCCGCGCGGGGGAGCGGCCAGCCCCGCCTCCCTGTAGCCGGCCAGCGCCGTCAGCGGCAGGTAGAGAGCGTATACAGAGACGTCGTCCGGCGTTATATAGACACCCAAGGCCGCATCGAACAGGAAACCGTTCTTTGACAGGCAGTTGGCGAACGTCGAGCGTTCCGACAGTTCCTTAAAAACCGCGGACAGTTTATCATATACGTCAGGCTCGGCCGGCTCGCCGGGGACGCCGTCGGGTTCCCCGGACGCGGGCGGCGTGCCGGTCGGGTTCGCGGACGCGGACACGACCGACAGCTCGGGCGCGGCCTTATCCTCCGCGAAAGGCGGCCTGAACAAAAAGAACAGCCCCGAGACCAGCACAATTGAAACGACCGTTACTATGCCCAGCGCCCAAAGCGCCGCGCCGGCGTTAAGTGCCGCGCCGCAATAGGGGCATTCGCGCGTGTCTCCCCGCGAGGCGGTTTTGCATTTGCGGCAGATCATGATGGGCCGCCCGCCTCGTATTCGCCGCGCTTGTCCGCTATAACGGCGAATACGTCGGACAGCTCGGCTTTGTGACGCCTTATAAGATCATTCGTCAGCGCCTCAATTTCGGACGGATCGGCGAACGGCGCGCGCACCTCCCACGCGGGATTGGCCATGCCGTCGCGCTCCGCCACGGACGCCGCGCCGAGCGCCGCGGTATCATAATGATCGAATATAGCCTCAAAAGCCCAATCCTCGACGTCTCCGGGGGCGGTCAGAACGAGCGTCAGCTCGGAGCGATCCGTCCACGCCCCGGCGACGTATTCCGCGCCTTCCGGACGGATCGCGGCCACCTCGCGCAGGACTGCCCCGGACGGGTCTTTTTCCATTATAATTATAACCCCCAGGCCGGGGGCGGGTGTCCGCGCGGCTTCGGGCGCAAACCCTGAATCATTCAATGTCATCAACTCCGGAATTAATTATATAACGGATCGCGGGTTAAATCAAGAGGGGCGTGCGGGGTACGGAAAATCAATTTTCAGTCAGTCGCAAAATATGTAAATTAACTTATAGATTAACAACACGGACGAAATACTTGAATCAGCTGGCGATGAAATAGGCGCTCACTGAATACAAGGCGATTTTTACGGCTTCTTTCAGTTTATCGTGAGTCCGCGCTTTCAGCATGGATTTTCGCGGGTTCTGACTGTGAGTAGGTTGTAAAAACCGCAAGGAACACTCCATACAAAACGCTAGTAAACTAACCGTTACAACCCGTTATCCGCCGTTGTTCAGTGTTTAATTATGCATTATCAGCGTTGCCCACCGTTACCGGACTTCTCGTAAAACACGTACTGTCAGAACGTTTTTGTTGCTACAAACGACATTAACCATTCAAAAAGTGTCTACAAAAACCCGTAGACACTTCCAATCTCAAACATTTATCGCCCGCTCAACCTCGCTCAATTTACTATCCGCGATACGGATTACGGCGTCGGCGATCTGCGGGTGTTCTCCCAGTTCCTCAAAAACCGCTTCTTTCAGTTCTCTTATGGCAATCTCAAACACGCTTCGGGCCTTACGCGCGTCGATTTTCAGCTTCTCATTGCGATGTAAATGTCAAGCGAAAAATCGGCCACCCCCATAACAAAGCGCGAATTTAAGCGAACTTTAAAAATGGGGTGGCCGATTTCAATTATATTGCTATGCCGATTTTTCGAGTAAGA